>NZ_JBEPPX010000002.1:0-279880 GCF_040547535.1 Roseovarius sp. MBR-78 | reverse complement strand
ATCGTCGTGATGCCGATGGCCGGTGCCGGAATGTTCGGCATGAATTTCGGCATGATGGCCCCGATGATGACGTTGGTGCTGCATATCATCTTCGGTGCGGTTCTGGGCGCGGTGTTCCAGGCAAAGCGCGCCCCGGCTGCGGCCTGAAAACCCGCCGCGAGGGGCGATGCCTCTCGCGGCGTTCTGACGTTCCCGTGAGGTGGCGTGCGGGGGGTTCAAACCGCTCGGGCGATCCGGCAGTCACGGCACTGACACGCCGAATCTCTAAAGGATCAATATGGAAAGCATTTACTACGTTCTCTGCTGGGCCTGTCACCGCCGTTGTAAGCATTGCTATGAGTCACGCTTTCGCCCCTACGTGCGCGGTGCGTTGCAAAAAGTGGTGGAGGAGGCGCGCACGACCTTTCCGCAGGTGATTGACAGCCTGCCCGACGAGCTGAGCTATCTTGACCTCAACGCGCCCTCCGAGACCGCCCCCGGCGGATACGAGCGCCGGGCCAGCCGCATCATCCTTGCGGGCGGCGAGGTGCTGGTCGATCCGGTGCGCGAGGAGGTGCTCTATCCCGCGCTGGAGGCGATCCAGGCGAAATACGGCCCCCAAGGCGTGCGCGTGATCGTGCAGACCACCGGCGATCTGGTCACGCCGCAGATCGTGGACGAGTTGCTGGCGCGCGGGGTCTGGATGATCTCCTGCGCCGGGATGGACGATTTCCATGTCGGCCACGAGGGCGACAAGCGCGTGCCGCTCATCGACCGGCTGCGCGACATGTTTCATGCCGCAGGGATGCGCGACAGCGCGCTGGCCTCGACCACCCGCAACTGGGCCGATCAGACCGAGGATCAGCCGGTCTATTCCATGTTCGGCGCGACCGAGGATGCGTGGATCGGCAAGATCTGGCCGCGTGGGCGGGCCTGGGAAAACTCGCTGTCGAAGGCCGATATCACCGACAATTTCTGCAATGTCTGGTCGGGGGGGCTGGGGTTTCTCAACCGGAGCTACTCCGGGTCCGAGGTCTCGATCGATCCCAACGGCGATGTCTTTCCCTGCTGCCTCAAGACCGCCGCGCCCTTGGGTAATCTCTGCGAGGAGCGGCTGGACGATATCCTTGACAGTCTGGTGGGTCACCCGGCGCTGGAGGCGGTTTCAATGGGTCACCCCGAGCGGATGGGGTTGGCGCAGGGCTGGGATGTGGCACGGTTTCTTGACGAATCCCGCACGAAACGCCCCGATGGCGAACCCTATCGCAACCTCTGCATCGGCTGTGATCGCTATTTCGAGAAGGTTCTAGGGCCGGAATTGGAGCGCCTGCGCGCGGACCGGCTGGCGGCAAAGCGGGCGGCGGAATGACCGAAGCGGCTCCAGACCGGCGCGCCGCGCTTATCCCGGCGTTGATGGTGGCGCTCAAGGCTGCGGATCAGGCCCCCGGCCTGCCTGAGCTGATGCCCGATACTGGGCTGGCCCATGACCATATCCGCCTTGGCGGCACCCGGCGCATCGCGCGACTGCCCAAGCAGAGCCAAATGCAGCTTGGCGCGGCGGAAAACCTCGCCTATCAGGCCGCCTGTTTCACCCGCGCGAGCGCGTCGGGCCACGCGCCGCAGCTACATGCTGTGCTGCCGCCATCGGATGCGCTGCCGCGCGGCGGGCTGATCGTGGAAGAGATCGAGGGCCGCGCCGCGCGCCTGCCCGAAGACCTGCCCGCGATCATGGCGGCGCTGGCGGCGATCCACGCACTGCCGGTGCCCGATGCAGGCGCGCGCCCGCCGCTGCTTGATCCCGCCGATCCGCTGGCCGATCTGCTGACGGAAATCGAGGCGCAGGCCGAGCACCTGCCCGCCGCGCACCCCGACACTTGCACTATATTGGAAACGCATATCGCCGCGCTGCGCGACCTGAAAGCAAGCGCCGCGCGCCCGCCCAAGCGGCTTATTTCCTTTGACGCGCATCCTGGCAATTTCCTGATCAAGGCTGACGGTCGCGCCGTGCTGGTCGATCTGGAAAAGGCCCGCTACAGCGCGCCGCCGCTCGATCTGGCGCATGCAACGCTCTACACCTCGACCACCTGGGATGTGGCGAGCCACGCGGTGCTGGAGCCGCAAGAGGTGGCGCGCGCCTGTCATCATTGGCTCGATCATCTGCCCGAGGCCGACCGCGCCGCGCTGCGCCCGTGGATAGTGCCGCTGCGCCGCGCGATGTGGCTCTGGTCGATGACATGGTGCGCGAAATGGCGTGTGCTGTCCGGCGCGGGCGCGAAGGCGGACAGCGATGGCGAGGACTGGGCGGCGGATAACAGCGAGGCTGCGCTGATTGCCCATGTCCGGGGCCGCGTCGATCACTATCTCGCACCCGACACGGCGGCGCGGCTTGACTCCGAGTTCGGTCTGCTGGCCGATATTCTGTAACCTTCAACCCGACAGGAGACCCCCGATGATCCGATCCATGATGACTGCGCTGGCGGCCCTTGCCCTCGCCGCGCCGCTCGCCGCGCAAGAGGTCACGCCCGACCCCAAGGACTGGCCCGCCATCACCGAAGCAGCCGAGGGCCAGACCGTCTATTGGCACGCCTGGGGCGGCGGCAATGCCATCAATGACTATATCGCCTGGGCGGCAGACGAGGTAAAATCGCGCTACGGCGTCACCGTCGAGCATGTGAAGCTCAAGGACACCGCCGATGCCGTCAGCCGCGTCATCGCCGAGAAATCGGCGGGCAAGGACACGGGCGGGGCGGTCGATCTCATCTGGATCAACGGCGAGAATTTCGCGGCGATGAAGGAACAGGGGCTGCTCTTTGGTCCCTGGGCCGAGGATCTGCCCAACTGGCACTATGTCGATGTCGCGGGCAAACCCGCCGTGACCTCGGATTTCACCGTGCCGACCGAGGGGCTGGAGGCCCCCTGGGGCATGGCGCAGATCGTCTTTTACCATGATACTGCGCGGCTCTCGGAGCCGCCCCGCTCGATCCCCGCGCTGCTCGACTGGGCGCGCGCCAATCCGGGCCGCTTCGCCTATCCGCAGCCGCCTGATTTCCTCGGCTCCACCTTCCTCAAACAGGCGGTGATCGAACTCACCCCCGACCCAAGGGTGTTGCAAGAGCCGGTGAGCGAGGCAAGCTACGAGGCCGCCACCGCGCCGCTTTGGGACTATCTCGATGATCTCACGCCCAACCTGTGGCGCGGCGGCGCGGCCTATCCGCAATCGGGCCCCCGGCTCATTCAGCTCATGAACGATGGCGAGATCGACCTCGCGCTCAGCTTCAACCCCAACGAGCCGTCGAACGCGATTGCCAATTTCCAACTGCCCGAGACGGTGCGCACCTATGTGCTCGACGGCGGCACCATCGGCAATGCCAGCTTTGTCGCCATTCCCTATAATGCCAATGCCAAGGAGGGTGCGCTGGTGCTCGCCAATTTCCTGATGTCGCCCGAGGCGCAGGCGCGCAAATCCGACCCGGTGGTCTGGGGCAGTGGCACGGTTCTGGCGCTGGACAAGCTGAGCCCCGAGGATCGCGCGCGGTTTGACGCGATCGAGCTAGGCGTGGCGACGCTCTCGCCTGCAGAGCTGGGACAGTCGTTGCCCGAGCCGCATCCGTCGTGGATGGTGCGGCTGGAGCAGGACTGGACCGCCCGCTACGGCGCGGGCCAGTAACATGCGATGCGCGCCGACGCGGATGAACGAAGGTCCGCGCGGTGGGCAGATATACGCACGCAAACCGACTAGGAGACCCCGACATGATCCGACAGATGCTCATATCGCTGTCAGCGCTTGCGCTGGCCGCGCCGCTCGCCGCGCAAGAGGCGGTGCCCGACCCCAAGGACTGGCCCGCCGTGACCGAGGCGGCCAAGGGCCAGACCGTCTATTGGCACGCCTGGGCGGGGTGGAATTCCACCAATGATTACATCGCCTGGGTCGGCGAGCAGGTGTCCGAACGTTACGGCATCACCATTGAGCACGTAAAGCTCAAGGACACCGCCGATGCCGTGAGCCGCGTCATCGCCGAGAAATCGGCGGGCAAGGATGCGGGCGGCGCGGTTGACCTGATTTGGATCAACGGCGAAAATTTCGCGGCGATGAAGGAGCAGGGGCTGCTCTTTGGCCCCTGGGCCGAGGATCTGCCCAACTGGCAATATATCGACCCCGAGGAAAACCCCGCCGCCGTGTCCGATTTCACCGTGCCGACGGACGGGCTCGAATCGCCCTGGAGCCAGAGCCAGGTGGTGTTCTATTATGACACCGCGCGGGTTGATGCGCCGCCACGCTCCATGCCCGCGCTGGGCGAGTGGCTGCGCGAGAATCCGGGGCGTTTCGCCTATCCGCAGCCGCCCGATTTCCTTGGCACCACGTTTCTCAAGCAGGCCTTGCAGGAACTTGCCCCCGATCCGTCGGTGCTGGAACAGCCCGTGACCGAAGAGACCTATGCCAGCGCTACCGCGCCGCTCTGGGCGTGGCTTGATGACCTTACCCCCAATCTCTGGCGCGGCGGCGAGGCCTATCCGCAGACGGGGCCGCGGCTCATTCAGTTGATGAACGATGGCGAGATCGACCTTGCGCTCAGCTTCAACCCCAACGAGGCCTCGAATGCCATCGCCAATTTCGAGTTGCCCGACACGGTGCGCAGCTATGTGCTTGACGGGGGCACGATCAGCAATATCAGCTTCGTGGCGATCCCCTATAATGCCAGCGCCAAGGCGGGTGCGATGGTGGTGGCGAATTTCCTGATGTCGCCCGAGGCGCAGGCGAAAAAGGCCGACCCGGCGGTCTGGGGCAGCGGCACGGTGCTGTCGATGGACCGGCTCAGCCCCGAGGACCGCGCGCGGTTTGACGCGATCGAACGCGGCGTTGCGACCCTTGCGCCCGATGAGTTGGGCGCGACCATCCCGCAGCCGCCGCCCTCGTGGATGACCCGGCTGGAAGAGGACTGGATCGCGCGTTACGGCGTCGGTCAGTAAGCCCGCATGCGCGCCGCAGCCACCACCACCCCGCCACGCCCTGCGCGGCGGGGTCAATTCCTGCCCTGGGCACCGCTCCTGACGCTGGGGGTGATGCTGGGGCCGGTGCTGGCGGGGCTATTGGGCACGCTTGCGCCCGCGCTGGGCTATATGCCCGCGCTGGGCGGGGAGGGTATCAGCCTTGCGGCGTTCGATGCGCTTTTCGCCTGGCCCGGCCTGCCGCGCGCGGTGATGCTCAGCCTCGGGGTGGGGTTTGCCGCCACCGCGCTGTCGCTGATCATCGTCGTGCTGATTTGCGCCGGTTGGGCGGGCACGCGGACCTTTGGCGCGGTGGAGCGGCTCTTGTCGCCGCTTCTATCGGTGCCGCACGCGGCGGCGGCCTTTGGTTTGGCCTTCCTGATCGCGCCCTCGGGCTGGATCGCGCGCGCGCTCTCGCCCGGCGTCACGGGCTGGGCGCAGCCGCCTGATCTGTTGATCCTGCAAGACCCGGCGGGCCTTAGCCTCATCTTCGGGCTGGTCACCAAGGAGGTGCCGTTCCTTCTCTTGATGACGTTGGCGGCGCTGACGCAGGTGCGCCCCGGCCAGAGCCTGCGGCTGGCGCAGGCGCTGGGCTATGCCCGCGTCACCGGCTGGCTCAAGGTGATCTTTCCGCTGGTCTACCGGCAGATTCGCCTGCCGGTCTACGCGGTGCTCGCGTTTTCCATGTCGGTGGTGGATGTGGCGATCATCCTCGGCCCCAACACGCCACCGACGCTGGCGGTGCAGGTGGTGCGCTGGATGAGCGATCCCGATCTGGCGTTTCGGTTTCAGGCGGCGGCGGGGGCGGTGCTGCAACTGGGGCTGGTGCTGGTGGGGCTCGGTCTCTGGCGGCTGTTGGAAATCGCGGTGGCCCGCCTCGGGCGCGCGTGGATCGTGCGCGGCGCGCGCGGGCGGCGCGGCGGTGAACAGGCGGTGCGCATGGGCGCGCTGATCCTTGGCGGGCTGGCGGCGCTGGCGGTGATTGCGGGGCTGGCGGGACAGGTCATGTGGTCCTTTGCCGGGCTGTGGCAGTTTCCCGACCTGCTGCCCGATGGCTTTACCTTGCGCAATTGGGATCGCTTTGGTCCGCGCCTTGCCTGGCCGGTGGCCGAGACGCTGATCATCGCCGGGGCGGCGGTGGCGCTGGCGATGCTCCTGACACTGGCGAGCCTGGAGGCCGAGCACCGCCACGGGCTGCGCCCCGCGACGCGCGCGCTCTGGCTGCTTTACCTGCCGTTGATCGTGCCGCAGGTGGCGTTCCTGATGGGGTTTCAGACGCTGTCGATCCTGACGGGCGTCGATGGTGGGCGCGCGGCGGTGGTGCTGGCACATCTGGTTTTCGTGCTGCCCTATGTGTTCCTGTCGCTGTCCGATCCGTGGCGCGCCTGGGACCGGCGGCAGGATACCATCGCGCGCGCGCTGGGCGCGGGGCCGGATCGCGTGCTCTGGGCGGTGCGGTTGCCGATGCTGCTGCGGCCTTTGCTGATCGCGGCGGCGGTGGGGTTTGCGGTTTCCGTGGGCCAATACCTGCCGACGCTTCTGGTGGGCGCGGGGCGGGTGGCGACGCTGACCACCGAGGCGGTGGCGCTGGCCTCGGGCGGGGATCGGCGTGCGATCGGGGTCTATGCGCTGGCGCAGACGGCGGCGGCGTTCGCGCCTTTCGCGCTGGCGGTGCTGCTGCCACGGTTTGTGTGGCGCAACAGGAAGGGGATGCGTGATGGCTGAGGGGCTGCGCTTCGAACATCTGACGATTTCGCTGGGGGCTGACCGGCTCATCGCGCTCGATTGCACGGTGGGGCCGGGCGAGGTGCTGACGGTGATGGGGCCGTCGGGCTCGGGCAAATCGACGCTTCTGGCGGCGATCACCGGCACGCTCGATCCGGTGTTTGACATAACCGGCCGCATCCGGCTTGACGGGCGCGACCTGTCCGATCTGCCGACCGAGGCGCGGCGCATCGGCATCCTTTTTCAGGACGAATACCTGTTTCCGCATCTGTCGGTGGGGGCCAATCTCGCCTTTGGCCTGAAGCCCGAGGTGAAGGGCCGCAGCGCACGTCGCGCACGGATCGAGGCAGCGCTGGCGGAGGTGGAGCTTGCGGGTTTTGCCGGGCGCGACCCGGCGACGCTCTCGGGCGGGCAGCGGGCGCGGGTGGCGTTGCAACGGATGCTCTTGTCAGAGCCGCGCGCGCTTCTGCTCGACGAGGCATTCTCCAAGCTCGATACCGGGCTGCGGGCACAGGTCCGCGCGCTGGTGTTCGACACCGCCCGCCGCCGCGCCCTGCCGGTTCTGCAAGTCACCCACGACCATACGGATGCCGAGGCAGCGGGGGGCGAGGTGGTGACGGTGGGGTGAGGGTAAGCCGTCTGGCAAACGCCCCTGCGCGGAACAAGGCGTGCCCCGCACGCCGCCGCGCATCGCCGGGCCGCCCCCGGCACGGCGATTTGGCTGGCCCTGGCGCTACGCTTGCATGTTTTTCGGACGCGGAGAGATAAAGCACTGCTGCACATCGGTCGGATCGCCGCACCGCGGCCCGTCGATGCGCGGCTCTACGATACGACTGACAGTTAACCGATCTCGATACCTGTGTGCTGCGCAATCTTCTTCTTCAACAAGCCCACAGCAAGCGCTTTGAGAATCTCAAGGGTGGCGTTGCCGCCGGTGTCTGCAACCGCATCCTTGGTTTCCTGCCAGATACTCTCTGAACGAATGGCGTCCAAATAGTCGTGACCGGGGAATGTTATTCGAACGTCATCGGGAATTGCAGAACCAAGAGTGCCGAAATCTGTTTCGAGGAAGCCAGCCTGCTCGAGAAGTGCAATCTGATACTCATCCGCATCTACGAAGAAGCGATCACCGCGAGCTTCAAACCACCCAGAAGGATTCTCACCCGATTCAACGTGAAGAAGAATTTCACGCATTCGATCCAAGTCGCGCTTCGCCATTATCGCGACAAGCCGCCATGCAGCGTCGGCACATCGAGCGCGGCAAAGCCGTAATGCCGCAGCCAGCGCAGATCCGAGTCAAAGAACGCGCGCAGGTCGGGGATGCCGTATTTCAGCATGGCGATGCGGTCGATACCCATCCCAAAGGCAAAGCCCTGCCATTCGTTCGGGTCGATATTGCCGGCCTCCAGCACCTTTGGGTGCACCATGCCGCTCCCCAGAATCTCCAGCCAGTCATCGCCCTCACCCACCTTGAGCGTGCCGCCTTCCCAGCTACAGCGGATATCCACCTCCGCCGACGGCTCGGTGAACGGGAAATGCGAGGCGCGGAAGCGCAGATCGACGTGATCGACCTCGAAGAACGCCTTGACGAATTCCTCCAGCACCCATTTCAGGTTGGCCATCGAGATGTCGCGGTCGATCGCCAGCCCCTCGACCTGGTGAAACATCGGCGTATGCGTCTGGTCATAATCGGCGCGATAGACGCGGCCCGGTGCGATGATGCGCAAAGGCGCGCCCTCGGCCTGCATGGTGCGGATTTGCACCGGGCTGGTATGGGTCCGAAGCACATGCGGCGGCCGGTCGTCGCCCGCGTCGCGATGCATGTAGAACGTGTCCATCTCGGCGCGCGCGGGGTGGTGCGAGGGGATGTTGAGCGCGTCGAAATTATACCAGTCGCTTTCCACCTGCGGCCCCTCGGCCACGGCAAAGCCCATATCGGCAAAGATCGCCGTGACCTCCTCGGTCACCTGTGACACGGGGTGGATCGTGCCCTGACGCCGGTGCCGCGCGGGCAGCGTCACGTCAAGCCATTCGGCGCGCAACCGCTCGTCAAGCGCGGCATCGGCCAGCGCGGCACGCCGCGCGGCCAGCGCCGAATTGATCTCGTCCTTGAGCGCGTTGAGGCGCGGACCGGCCTCTTGCCGCTCTTCCGGGCTCATCCGGCCAAGCTCTCGCATGGCAAGGCTGATCTCGCCCTTCTTGCCGAGCGCCTGAACGCGCAGCGCCTCGATCGCGGTCTCGTCGCCCGCATCGGCAATGGCCTTCAGGTATGTCTCGCGCAGATCGCTCATGTTCGTCACCCCGATACTGTTACAGGCGGGTTAGCGCGCCCCGGCGCGGGGTGCAAGCGTCAGGGGCGGTGCTCGCCGTCGCCCGCGCGCTCGCGGAGCATCCCCTCCAGCCGCTCAAGCCGCGCCAGCACCTCGTCGCGATAGCTGTCGGTCTTTTCCGTATCCTCGGCATGGTGGGCGTCCTGCATCGAATTGACGATGAGACCCACCAGCAGGTTCACAACCGCGAAGGTGGTGACCATGATGAACGGCACGAAAAACGCCCAGGCCTGCGGATAGACCTCCATCACAGGGCGCACGATCCCCATCGACCAGGATTCCAGCGTCATGATCTGGAAGAGCGAATAGGCCGAGCGCCCCAGATCGCCGAACCAGTCGGGGAAGGCCGCGCCGAACAGCTTGGTCGCCATGACCGAGCCGATATAGAAGATCATCCCCATCAGCAGGAAGACCGAGCCCATGCCGGGCAGGGCGTTGACCAGCCCCTCGACCACGCGGCGCAGCGACGGGGCCACCGACACCACCCGCAACAACCGCAGGATGCGCAGCGCGCGCAGCACCGCCAATCCTTGGGTTGCCGGCACCAGCGAGATGCCCACGATCACGAAATCGAATATGTTCCAGCCACGGCGAAAGAACCCGGCGATGCCGCGCGCATAAAGCTTGGCCGCAATCTCGACCACGAAGATCGCAAGGCACAGACGGTCAAGCCCTATGATGAGCCCGCCTGCCTGCGCCATCACCGGATCGACCGTTTCCAGCCCGAGGATGACGGCGTTGAACAGGATTACCCCAAGGATGGTGTTCTGAAAGATCGTCGTGTCGAGGAACGCGCCGACGCGGCTGCGAAATGTCATGTTCTGCCCCTGCTGTGCCGCGCCTCATATGGGCGCGACTGCCCCCCGCCGCAAGCCGCCTTCAGCCCTGCGCGCGCCCCAGCATCCGGCCCAGCGGACGACCGCCCAGAATGTGCAGGTGATAATGCGGCACGTCCTGCACGCCATCGGCACCGGCATTGGCGATGCTGCGAAAGCCGCCTCCGCCATCGCCCGGCCCGACACCGGTGAGGCGGCATATCTCGGCCACGGCGCGGGTGAAATCGACGATCTCGGCATCGCTTGCCGCGCCCGCGAAATGCGCATGGTCCACGTAAGACCCCTTTGGGATCACCAGCACATGCACCGGCGCCTGTGGCTGGATATCCTCGAAGGCAAGCGTATGCTCGGTTTCCAGCACGGTCTTGTTGGGAATCTCGCCGCGCAGGATTTTTGCAAACACGTTCTGGTCGTCGTAAACATAGGCCATGAGGGCTCCTCAATCCGCGAAAAGATAGTCTATCTCGACGATTTCCTGCGCCTTTTCGGCGGGAATATCAAGAAACCGCGCCAGCGGGGCGGCATTCGCGCCGCGGTCGTCGCTCTCGCGCAGGATGGAATGGTTTTCGAACTCGGCATCGCGAATGCGGTCCTGTTCGTGGATGATATCGGCGCGGATCGTCGGCAGCAGGCGGTCGAGTGTCTCTTCGGGGGCCTGCTCGCCGGCGAGCCCGACACGCTGCGCGTGGCCAACAAGATATGCGTCGGGAAACTCGCATTGCACCTCGAGCAGCCGCGTCTTGACCCGGTCGCCGCAGAAATCCTGCAACAGGTCCATATTGGCCGGGTCCATGCAGATTAAAAGCCGGTCGGTCTCGTAATAATCAAACAGCATCCGCATCAGCGCGCGGCGGTGGCGCGTGCGCTTGCCAAGCGTGGCCTGGATACCACCAAGATCGGGCAGGGCGGCGCTTTCCTCGTTGAAGAGATATTCGAGCACGGGGATGTTGGTCATCTGCCGGATGCGCGCCACCAGCCGCTTGGCGACATGCCATTTCTTGCAGATCACGATCATCAATTCGCGATTGCGTCCGATGGTGCTCTCGACCTCCCAGAAGCGCGAGGAAAACCGCCGCCCCTCGCGCCCGCGCCCGGTCAGGAACTTGTAGAGATTGCGCCCCTCGTTCGAAATCTTGAACTGCACGGAATCGTTGCTGTAGAGCATGCCCAGCCGCCGCTTGAGCACCGTCGCCTCGGGGCTGATCTTGCGCGCGAAGAGGTAATCCTGCCCCAAAAGCATGTCGTAATGGTCGTTGTAGAACGTCACCGGCATCCCGTAATCGGTAAACATCAGAAAGGTGAGCGTGCGGGTCTCGATCTCTGTCTCGGTCACGAGATGGCGCACCAATGTCTGGAAAAACGTCTCGTCGGGAATCCATGTGGTGCGGAAGAACCGCATCACGTCGCGCCGGGTGCGGGTGAAATCGAGGATCCATTCCACCGTGCGGCGGCGCAGGCACCACCATTGGCTGCCGATCTGCACCTCGATATCGCGCGGAATGTCGCGCGTAAGGCGCAGTTTGCGTTGCAGGTTGAACGCGGCGTAGAATCGCTTGGTCTGGGTGCGCTCGTTGAAGAAGTGGCGGTAGATGAGCCGCTCTTCCTTCATCCCGGTCTTGATCCAGTCGCTTTTGAAATAGTCGAAACTCTCGATGTAATCGACATCGCGGGCGTCGAGAAATTCATGCGCATGGCGCGACGACTTGATCGGCGCGCAATCGCCCGAGAGCATGTAGAAATGCGTCGCGCGCGGGAAGGCACCCACCGCCGCCTCCACCGCGTAAAGCGTTGCCTGCACCAGCGACCACTCGCCCCAGCCGCATTTGAGCCTGCGCCCGGCGAACACGACGTTGGGGTTGTCCGCCAGCCCCTCGCGGATCTGTGCATGTGCCTCGGGCTTGGCGCGGGCGTCGAAATGGATGGCGATGTAATCGCCCGCCGCCGTGAGCATCCGCGCCTGCCGCACGATGGCCTCGGGGTCCTTGTGACACAGCAGGATGAAGGCGATTCGTGCCATTAAGGAAACGGTATCCTGTGATTTACGGGCATTGTTTACAGCATTAGCGATGAACGGGGGGTCAATAAACAGGCTTTCGTTGCTTTTTTGAAGAGGTTAGACAAGCTTGATGCATCAAGAAAACGAAAGGCGGAGCGATCATGGGCTTTCCGGGAACTTGGATGACCGAGAGCGAGAGCGTGGTCTACCGCGTGGTGCCCAAATGCGCCTGCTCCACCATCGGCCAGATCATGTATTACTCCGATCATGGCGAATTCTTTGACGGCGACATCCACGATGCCACCTCGGGGATGCACAAATGGGCCATCGAGGACAGCCAGAAGATCATCACGGCCAATGTCCGCACGCATACGAGCTATGCCTTCACCTGCGTGCGCAACCCCTATACGCGTATCCTGTCGTCGTTTTTCGACAAGATCTGCGGCATTCAGCGCAACGGGCGGCGCTATCGCGGCAAGCTGGTGCCGACGATCATCCAGAAATACGGCATCGAGGTCGGCGGCGAGGACGGCAAGGAGGAGTTCGACCAGATCCGCAGCTTTCGCCGCTTTTTGCTCTTCGCCCGCGACACAATCCGCTGGAAACGCCCGATGGAGCCCGATATCCACTGGTCTGCCATGTCGGGCCATGTCTCGACCTTCATCGTCAACGGCGGCCGCTACGACAAGATTTTCTGGACCGAGAAATTCAACGACGGCATGGGCGAGGTGCTCGCGGCGATCAACACGCGCCACAAGGTTGATCTGACGAAAATCCCCCGCTTCAACGAATCCGAGGGCCACGGGCCAAAGCGCGCCCACCCGGTCGAGGCGTATTTCGACGATCTCGCTATGCATCTGGTCTACGAGATCTACAAGCGCGATTTCGAGGTGTTCAAATACGATTTCGAGAACCCCGCCAACAAACTGCCGGTGGCCGAGATCGACCTTGACGAGGTCCACGCCAAGCTGGGCGAGTAGCGGGGCGGGGTTGCATTTCCCCGCGACTCGGCTATACGCCCTGCCAGACATGCGCGTGATGCCCGCTTTTTGAGGCAAGAGCCGAGGCCCCCGGAACGGCGGGGCAGGATCGGGTATCTGTGCAACCAGACATTGACAGACCCGAGAAAGGTTCACATCGACATGGCAAATACGATCCAGTCCAAGAAGCGCGCCCGCCAGAACGAGAAGCGTTATGCCGTCAACAAGGCACGCCGCTCGCGTATCCGCACCTATCTGCGCAAGCTCGAAGAGGCGATCGCCTCGGGCGACAAGGAGGCCGCAACCCTCGCCCTGCGCGCCGCCCAGCCCGAGCTTATGCGCGGCGTGACCAAGGGCGTGTTTCACAAGAACACCGCCGCGCGCAAGATGTCGCGGCTCTCGGCGCGGGTGAAGTCGCTGGGCTGATTGCCGTCGCACCTCGCAGGTGTATGAAAAAAAACGGGCATCGCCAGATGGCGGTGCCCGTTCGCGTTGTGGCCGGTTGCCTCGGCCAGAGATTCTTTTCCGGCCCCGGCCCTGTCAAGCGCATTGATGAGTTGTCGGACCGCGCAAAGCGTTGCTACCTTCACGAGGCGATTCACGCTTGGGGGGACAGGCCATCGCAAGTCAGGGGCAGGTATACTGCCCCGGCTCGCTCCACGAGGGGGTTTATCCTCTCTGGTTCTGTCTAGATGCATTTGATGGAGAGACTCTCGCGGCTTTGGGACGGGCCGTTACAAAGGGGTTTTCCAGCAATATGCAGTGTGCAGGGGTATCAGTGTATGGTGTCGGTCTGTGACCGGCGTCGTAATGCTATCTTTGTCCTCTTTCGTGACTTGCCGATTTGGGCCTGTCGTCGGGCATGTATCCGGGCGGCATAGATAAGAGCGGCGGAACGGGACATATGACACGAGAGCAGTGGGGCGAGCTTAAACAGCAGATCAGGCAGGCAGTCGGGCAGAACAAGTTTCGCAACTGGATAGAGCCGCTCGAATTTACCGGGGCGTCCGACGGGGTGGTAACCCTCGCGGTACCGACACGGTTCATCGGCAATTACGTGGCGCAGCATTTCGGCGACATGATCCTTTACAAGATGTCGCGGGTGAATCCCGATCTGCGCAAGCTCGATTTCCAGGTCGCGGCCAATGTCGCGGCGGTGCCGGGCCGTGCAGAGACGCCCAAACCCGCCCAACCGGCGCGCGCCGCGCGCGGCGACAGCCCGCTGCATTCCGCGCCGCTCGACGACCGCTTTCGCTTCGAGACCTTTGTTGTCGGCAAGCCGAACCAACTGGCCCATGCCGCCGCCCGCCGCGTGGCAGAGGGTGGCGAGACCACCTTCAACCCGCTGTTTCTCTATGGCGGGGTGGGGCTGGGCAAGACCCACCTGATGCACGCCATCGCCTGGGAATTGACGCAGAAGCAGCCCGAGATGACCGTGCTCTACCTCTCGGCAGAGCAGTTCATGTATCGCTTCGTGCAGGCGCTGCGCGACCGCAAGATCATGGATTTCAAGCAGATGTT
The DNA here is from genome assembly GCF_040547535.1 of Roseovarius sp. MBR-78. NCBI lineage: Bacteria > Pseudomonadati > Pseudomonadota > Alphaproteobacteria > Rhodobacterales > Roseobacteraceae > Roseovarius > Roseovarius sp. MBR-78. The sequence goes on along the minus strand of NZ_JBEPPX010000002.1, from coordinate 265,527 downwards.
CCGCTCGGTCGATGTGCTGATGGTCGATGACGTGCAGTTCATCGCCGGCAAGGACAGCACGCAGGAGGAATTCTTTCACACCTTCAATGCGCTGGTGGACCAGAACAAGCAGATCGTCATTTCCGCCGATTGCGCCCCCGGAGAGATCGCGCGGCTGGAGGACCGGATCAAGTCGCGGCTGCAATGCGGCCTTGTGGTGGACCTGCACCCGACCGATTACGAATTGCGCCTCGGCGTGCTCCAGAACCGGGTGGAGCGCTACCGCGCGCAAAACCCCGACCTGGTGATCGAGGCGGGCGTGCTCGAATTTCTTGCCCATCGCATCAACACCAATGTGCGCGTGCTCGAAGGCTCGCTCACCCGGCTGTTTGCCTTTGCCTCGCTGGTGGGCAAGCCGATCACGCTGGAATTGACGCAGGATTGCCTTGCCGACATGCTGCGCAGCTTCGAGCGCAAGGTTTCGGTCGAGGAAATCAAGCGCAAGGTGGCCGATCACTACAATATCCGCCTGTCGGACCTTGTTGGCCCGAAACGCACCCGCTGTTTCGCGCGGCCACGGCAGGTGGCGATGTATCTCAGCAAGCACCTGACCAGCCGTTCGCTGCCCGAGATCGGGCGCAGCTTTGGTGGGCGCGATCACACCACGATCATGCACGGGGTCAAGCGCATCGACGAGCTGCGCCTCAAGGATGCGCAGATCGCCGACGATATCGAGCTTCTGCGCCGCTCGCTCGAGGCATGAGCGGCCCCGCCGCGCGCCCTGCGCCCCTTGACGCAGGGGTAAATCCGGCTGAAAACGTCATAAATCGCTTGAGGCGGGGCCGGATTTCGCTACCGTGCCCTTCCCGGCGCAAGACCGGCACCTGACAGGAGCGAGGGCATGAAATTCAGCATCGAACGGGGCACGCTGCTCAAGGCGGTCGCGCAGGCGCAATCGGTGGTCGAGCGCCGCAACACGATCCCGATCCTCGCCAACGTCCTGATCGAGGCCGAAGGTGAGCGTGTGCAGTTCCGCGCCACCGATCTTGATATCGAGATCGTGGACAAGGCCATGGCACAGGTCGAGCGGGCCGGGGCGACGACCGTTTCGGCGGTGATGCTGCACGAGATCGTGCGCAAGCTGCCCGACGGCGCGCTTGTCACGCTCTCGGAAGATGCCACCTCGGGGCGGCTGACGGTGCAGGCAGGGCGGTCGAATTTCAACCTCGCGACGCTGCCCAAAGAGGACTTCCCGGTGATGGCCTCGGCGGAATATGCCAGCAACTTCTCGGCCCCCGCGCCGGTGCTGCGGCGGCTTTTCGACAAGTCGAAATTTGCCATCTCGACGGAAGAGACGCGCTATTACCTCAACGGGGTCTACATGCATGTGGCCGAGGCCGATGGCGGCCAGGTGTTGCGCTGCGTGGCAACCGACGGCCACCGCCTTGCCCGGATTGATGCGGACCTGCCCGAGGGGGCGGGCGACATGCCCGGCGTGATCGTGCCGCGCAAGACCGTGGGCGAATTGCGTAAACTGCTCGAAGACGATGAGATGAAGATCGCGGTCTCGGTCTCGGAGACCAAGATCCGCTTTGCCACCCCCGACATCACTTTGACATCGAAGGTGATTGACGGCACCTTCCCCGATTACACCCGCGTCATCCCGCAGGGCAACACGCGCCGGCTGGAGGTGGATGCCGCCGAGTTTGCACAGGCCGTGGACCGGGTTGCGACCGTCAGTTCCGAACGCTCGCGCGCGGTGAAGCTGTCGCTCGACGAGGATCGTCTGATCCTGTCGGTCAACGCCCCCGACAGCGGTGCCGCCGAGGAAGAGCTTGCCGTGGCTTATGGCGACGAGCGGTTGGAGATCGGCTTCAACGCCAAATACCTGCTGGAAATCGCCAGCCAGGTGGACCGCGAGAACGCCGTGTTCCTGTTCAACTCCTCGGGCGATCCCACGCTGATGCGCGAGGGCAATGACACGACGGCGGTTTATGTCGTCATGCCGATGCGGGTGTGACATCTGTCGGAGCCTCCGGCGGGAATATTTTTGGCAAGATGAAAGGGCCGTGAATGCCCGGCCTTCACCTGTCAGAGCTGACCCTCTCGCATTTCCGCTCGCATAAATCGGCGCGGCTTGCGCTTGATGCCCGGCCCGTCGCGATCTTTGGCCCCAATGGCGCGGGCAAGACCAACCTGATCGAGGCGGTCTCGCTTCTGTCGCCGGGGCGGGGCTTGCGGCGGGCGGCGGCGCAGGACATGGCGCGGCGGCCCGAGGCGCTGGGATGGAAGGTGACCGCGATCCTTCAGTCGCTTCATCAGGTGCACGAGGTGGCGATCTGGTCCGAGGAAGGCGGCGCGCGGCAGGTGCGCATCGACGATAAATCCGCGACGCAGCTTGCGCTTGGCCGCATCATTCGCGTGCTCTGGCTCATTCCGGCGATGGACCGGCTCTGGATCGAGGGGGCCGAGGGGCGGCGGCGGTTTCTGGATCGCCTGACCATGAGTTTCTTGCCGGGCCATGCCGAGGCCACGCTCACCTTCGAGAAGGCCATGCGCGAGCGCAATCGCCTGCTCAAGGATCAGGTGCGCGACGCGCATTGGTATCTCGCGCTGGAGCGGCAGATGGCCGAGAGCGGCGCGGAAATCCACGCCAACCGGCAACAGGCGCTCGCGCTCATCATGGGGGCGCAGATGCAGGCCGAGACCGCCTTTCCCGCCGCCGATCTGGAGCTGACGCAGACTGAGGGCGCGATGCCCGAGGGCGCGGATGACCTGCGCGAGGCGCTGGCCGAGAGCCGGTTTCGCGATCTGGTGGCCGGGCGCACCCTGATCGGCCCGCATCGCGCCGACCTCTATGGTGTCTATGCCGCCAAGGGCGTGCCTGCAGCCGACTGTTCGACCGGCGAGCAAAAGGCGCTTCTGGTCTCGCTCATCCTCGCCAATGCCCGCGCGCTGGCGCGCGATTTCGGCGCGCCGCCGATCCTGTTGCTCGACGAAGTGGCGGCGCATCTTGACGCCACCCGCCGCGCCGCGCTCTATGACGAAATCTGCGCGCTCGGCGCGCAGGCATGGATGACCGGCACCGGGCCGGAACTGTTTTCTGAGTTGGGCGCGCGTGCCCAGCATATCCACGTCACCGAAAACGATGGCACCAGCCGGATCGAGCACCTCACCCCATGACCATCGCCCCTTTCGATCTCATGCTTTACGCCGCTGCGATAGCGGGGCTTTGGGCTGTGCCGGGGCCGGTCTGGGTGGCGCTCACGGCGCGGGCGCTCTCGGGCGGGATGGCGGGGGCCTGGCCCTTGGCGGTGGGGGTGGCATTGGGCGATCTGATCTGGCCGCTTTGCGCGATCCTCGGGCTCGCCTGGGTGCTGTCGGTCTATGGCGATGCGCTGGAAGCGCTGCGCTGGGTCGCGGCGGGGGTGTTTATCGTGATGGGCGTGATCCTGATCCGCACCCCGGCGCGCGTGCCCGGTGCCGACAGCCGCATGACCCGCCCCGGCATCTGGGCCGGGTTCTCGGTCGGTATGGCGGCGGTGATCGGCAATCCCAAGGCGATCCTCTTCTATATGGGGTTCCTGCCGGGCTTTTTTGATCTCTCAACCGTCACCGTGCCCGACATCGCCGCGATCCTTGCCGTATCGGCTACCGTGCCGATGCTGGGCAACCTTGGGCTTGCGTTTTTTCTCGATCGCGCGCGGCGTCTGTTGCAAAGCCCCAAGGCAATTGCGCGGCTCAATACCGGCTCTGGCGCGCTGCTGATTCTGGTGGGGCTGGTCATTCCCTTCACCTGAGCGCGAGAGACCGCAAAATGTTGCGGTTGGGCGTGACATTGCCCCCAATAAAACGTATAAAATCACAAAAATACGAAGGAACTCACGCATGTCCGAACCCGCCATCGTGCCCGAAGAATACGGCGCCGATTCCATCAAGGTTCTCAAAGGGTTGGAGGCGGTGCGCAAGCGCCCCGGCATGTATATCGGCGATACCGATGACGGCTCTGGCCTGCACCATATGGTCTACGAGGTCGTCGATAACGGCATCGACGAGGCGCTGGCCGGTCATGCCGATGCCGTCAACGTCACCATCCATGCCGATTCCAGTGTGTCGGTGAGCGATAATGGCCGGGGCATCCCGACCGATATCCACGAAGGCGAAGGCGTGTCCGCCGCCGAGGTCATCATGACCCAACTGCACGCAGGCGGCAAATTCGACCAGAATTCCTACAAGGTTTCGGGTGGTCTGCACGGGGTTGGCGTGTCGGTCGTCAACGCGCTGTCCGACTGGCTCGAACTCCGCATCTGGCGAAATGGCAAGGAACATCTCGCCCGCTTCGAGGGTGGCTTTACCGTGGAGCCGCTGCGCGTCGTGGGAGATGCAGGGGGCCGCAAGGGCACCGAGGTGCGCTTTCTCGCCTCGACCGAGACATTTTCCAACCTCGAATACAGCTTCGAGATACTGGAACGCCGCCTGCGCGAGCTGGCTTTTCTCAATTCCGGCGTGCGCATCATCCTGCGCGACGAACGCCCCGCAGAGCCGCTGACCTCGGAATTGTTCTACGAAGGTGGGGTCAAGGAATTCGTCAAATATCTCGACCGCCACAAGACCCCGATGATGCCGGAGCCGATCTTTATCATCGGCGAGCGCGAGGGGATCACCGTCGAGGTGGCGATGTGGTGGAACGACAGCTATCACGAGACGGTGCTGCCGTTTACCAACAACATCCCGCAGCGCGATGGCGGCACCCATATGGCGGGGTTTCGCGGCGCGCTGACCCGGACCATCAACACCTATGCCCAGACCACCGGGATCGCGAAAAAGGAAAAGGTGAGCTTTACCGGCGACGATGCCCGCGAGGGGCTCACTTGCGTGCTGTCGGTCAAGGTGCCCGATCCGAAATTCTCCAGCCAGACCAAGGACAAGCTGGTAAGCTCCGAGGTGCGGCCTGCGGTGGAAAACCTCGTGGGCGAAAAGCTTGGCGAATGGTTCGAGGAAAACCCCCAGGTCGCCAAGATCGTCGTCTCCAAGATCATCGAGGCCGCCCATGCCCGCGAGGCGGCGCGCAAGGCGCGCGATCTCACCCGCCGCAAGAACCCGATGGATGTCAATTTCCTCGCCGGGAAACTCAAGGATTGTTCATCCAAAGACCCGTCCAAGACCGAATTGTTCCTCGTCGAGGGCGATTCGGCGGGTGGCTCGGCGCAGACGGGCCGCGATCGCGGCACGCAGGCGGTGCTGCCGCTGCGCGGCAAGATCCTCAATGTCGAGCGCGCGCGGTTTGACCGGATGCTGGGCAGCCAGGAAATCGGCAATCTCGTCATGGCGCTTGGCACCGGCATTGGCCGGGATGAATTCGACATCTCGAAATTGCGCTACCACAAGATCGTCATCATGACCGATGCCGATGTCGATGGCGCGCATATCCGCACGCTGTTGCTCACCTTCTTCTACCGGCAGATGCCCGAATTGATCGAGGGCGGATACCTCTATATCGCGCAGCCGCCGCTCTACAAGGTGATGCGCGGCAAGTCCGAGGTCTATCTCAAGGATCACCCCTCGCTCGAGGATTACCTGATCGAGCAGGGTACCACCGATGCCGCGCTGCGTTTGGGATCGGGCGAGGAAATCGCCGGCCCCGATCTTGTGCGCGTGGTCGAGGAGGCGCGTGCCGCGCGGCGTATCCTCGAGGCGTTCCCCACCCATTATCCCCGCCACATCCTCGAACAGGCGGCGATTGCCGAGGCCTTTGTGCCCGGTCGTGTCGATAGCGACCTGCAAGGCGTGGCCGATACCGTCGCCGCCCGGCTCGACATGATTTCCAACGAATACGAGCGCGGATGGCAGGGCCGCCCGACGCAGGATCACGGGCTGCGCCTCAGCCGCACGGTGCGCGGCGTCGAAGAGCTGCGCACGCTCGACGGCCCGGTGCTGCGCGGCGGCGAGGCGCGCCGCCTGTCGCAGATGACGCAGGCCCTGCGCGACATCTACCGCGAGCGTGCCACGCTCTTGCGCAAGGACCGCTCGCAACCGATCTTTGGCCCGCTCGACCTGCTCGACGCGATCCTGAAAGAGGGGGAAAAGGGCCTCTCGCTGCAACGCTACAAGGGGCTGGGCGAGATGAACCCGGATCAGCTCTGGGAAACCACGCTCGACCCCGACGCGCGCACGCTTTTGCAGGTCAGGATCGACGACGTGGCCGAGGCCGACGACCTCTTTACCAAGCTGATGGGCGACGTGGTCGAGCCGCGCCGCGAGTTCATCCAGGAAAACGCGCTCAACGTCGCGAACCTCGATTTCTAGGGTCGTGCGGCTGGGCCGATACCGGCCCCAAGAAGTGACGGCATTCCTGCCCGCCACGTGATCCATGGCGGGCAGGCGCGGCGCTAGGGTGGCGGCGTTTTTTCGCCGCCGGGCGTCCCCTTTCAGGGGCTGTCGGGATTACTCGTCAAGCGCGCCGTGGACGGCCACGAGATCAAGCTCCGCCCCCTGCGGCTCGATCATGCGATAGCTTTCGCGCACGCCGGCTTCGGTCAATTCGCGCATCACCGTCAGCAGCGTGTTGGGGGCGTGATCCTCGCAGAGCGCCGCCATCTGCGCCACCTCGTCGCGCGCAACGGGCAGGGCAGCGTCGATATTTGGCGCGCCGTAGACCTCGACGAAATGCCGCGCGAGCGCCTGCGTTATCGCCTCGGCCTCGTCCGGTTCGATCTGCGTCACGGCGACAAAGCTCACGCGGCCAAAGGTCTCGGCCCCGAGCCAGCCATTGGCAAAGGCCTGCCGCGCCTTGCCCACCAGATCGCCCTCGCCCCAGTTGGAGAATTCGAACCCCCCCGACAGGCACCATTCACCGGTGCGCGCGGGGCTGTGAAAGACGCGCATGTCGCTTTCGTCGAAATGGATCGCGCGGGCGAGTTTCATTGCGAGGTCTCCAACAGGCTTGTGAGCGGGATAAGGCGCGTGGCATCGTCACCTGTGCGCAGAATCATACCGAAATCCTCGTCCACGCCAAGCCATGTGCCGGCCTCGCTGCCGTGCTCGAGCGGCTCGCCCATGCCCCAGGCAAGGCCGCGCCACGCCTCGTGGAGCGGGCGCACGCCCTCGTCCTCCCAGGCGTTGATCCAGACCAGTGTGTGCCGCGCCCAGGCTTCGAGCAGGGTGAGCGGGGCCACCTCGGCGCAGCCTTCCTCCAAAAGGGCGGTCTCGTCGGGGGTGTCGCCGGGGCGCGTGGTCTCTGGCATCAGGGGCACCTCCAGCCCCACCACCAGCCAGCCGGGCAGGGCCGCCGGATCGCTGCCGCCCGCCGCCACCCGCAAGCGCCCGCAGCGCGCGCCGTTGACGCGGATGCCGCCCGCCCATTCCAGATGCACCGCCACCTCGGGGGGGGCAAGCGCGCCAAGCGCGTTCTGAAACCCCACGCCGCAGGCAGGCAGCATCGCCATCGCCTGTGCTAGCGGCACCTCGGGGGCCATGACAAGCGCCGCCGCAAGGGTGCGTTCGGTGACATTATGCACCACCAGCCCCGCGTCGCAGCCCAGCGCCGCCATCGCGCGCGCCTTGTCGAAGGGCGCAATCGCGCCGGTCACCGCAAGGCTCGACATCAGCGGCGGAAAGCTGGGCGCGCTCATGCCACGCCCATGCCGACCAGATCGCGCGCCACCTGCCGGAACGCCTGTGCCTGCGGGCTGTCGGGCTTGGTCACCACGATGGGCGCGCCGCCATCCGAGGCGAGCCGGATATCGAGATGCAGCGGGATTTCCACCAAGAGCGGCACGCCCAGCCCGGCGGCCTCGGCCTTGACGCCGCCATGGCCAAAGATGTGTTCCTCATGCCCGCAATTGGAACAGATATGCGTGCTCATGTTCTCGATCATGCCCAGCACCGGCACCTTGAGTTGCTGGAACATGTCGATGCCCTTGCGCGCATCCAGAAGCGCCACATCCTGCGGTGTCGAGACGATGATCGCGCCGTCGATTTCGGTCTTTTGCGCCAGCGTCATCGACACGTCGCCGGTGCCCGGCGGCAGATCGACGATCAGCACATCAAGCGCGCCCCATTGCACCTGCATCAGCATCTGTTGCAGCGCGCCCATCAGCATCGGGCCGCGCCAGACCACGGCCTGACCCTCGTTCACCATCAGGCCGATCGACATCATGGTGACGCCGTGGTTGCGCAGCGGCAAGATGATCTTGCCATCGGGGCTGGCAGGGCGGCCCGACACGCCCAGCATCCGCGGCTGGCTTGGCCCGTAGACATCGGCGTCAAGCAGGCCCACCCGCCGCCCCTCGGCGGCCAGCGCGCAGGCGAGGTTGGCCGAGACGGTGGATTTGCCGACCCCGCCCTTGCCCGATGCGATGGCGATGATGTGATCGACGCCGGGCACGCGCTGCGGCCCTTTCGGCTCTGCCTTGCGGGCGGGTTTGAGGTCGGGCGGCTCCTTGGCGGAATGCGCGGTCAGCACCGCCGAAACCTTGGTTGCCCCCGCGCCCCGCGCCGCCGCCTCGGCGGCATCGCGCACCGGCTCGTAGGTCTTGGCGCGGGCCGGGTCGATTTCGAGCACGAAGCGCACGTCCGCGCCCTCGACATTGAGCGCGCGCACCACGCCCGCCGCCACGATATCTGACCCGCTCACCGGGTCGGTGATCTGTTTCAGCGCCTCAAGGACGCTCTCGCGTGTTACCGCCACTTCAGTTCTGCCCCTTGATCGTTCCGGTCACCATATGCTCGATATCGAGCCCCTCGACGGTGAGCACCATTTTCGCCTCGAATTCCTGACCCGCAGTCGCCCCCTTGGCGCGCAAGCCCTCTTCGATGGCCTGCTGCGAGGTCACGCCCACCTGTTTGAGAAACTTGCGCATGGACATGTTGAAATCGTCGCTCATTGTCGCCTCCTTTTGAGTGATCGCGTGCTTGACGCGGATATAGTCCTGTTCCTACGCTCCGGTATGGTCCGGCGCATCGTGAAACTCCACCACTTCCTTGCCGCGCTCGGCGTGGTGCTCTTGCTGCCCATTGCCGCGCAGGCCGATGAGCGGCGCTTTCGCCTTGCCGCGCCCGAGGTGCTGGCCGAAAGCGGGCTGCTCGATTACCTGCTGCCGCGTTTCTCGCTCAAGACCGGGGTGCGCATCGAGATCGTGCCCGAAGGGACGCCGGCCGAGGCGGGGCTTGGCCATCGCGAGGGGCGCGCGGCCTTTGTCGGCGCGGGCAAGACATGGCGGCTGCGCCTTGCGGGCGATCATCCGGGGGCGGCGCGCTTTGCCGACTGGCTCACCTCCGAGATCGGGCAGCGCACCATCACCAGTTTCGAGGTGGACGGGGCCGCCCCCTTTGCCCTGCCGCAGGCCGAGGCGGCGGAGGAAGAGACCGCCACCTATGATGGCGACGCGGCGCTGGGGCAGCGGGTGGCGCAGGCCAAGTGCGGGCGCTGCCATGTCGTCGATCCCGAGCGGCGCGGCGGCATCGGCTCCACGCCCTCTTTCGCGGTGCTGCGCACCCTGACGGATTGGGACACCCGGTTCCAGACATTCTATGCGCTCAACCCCCACCCGGCCTTCACGCAGGTCACTGGCGTGACTGCGCGGTTTGCCAGCCACCTGCCCCCCGCCATCGTGCCCATAGAGGTCACGCCCGAGGAGATCGAGGCCATCCTCGCCTATGTGGCGGGGATCGCCCCCGCCGATCTGGGCGCGCCAATCCAAATTCAGTGATCCTTGCGCTTTGACAGGTAATCCTCGGTGGTGCGCACGCGGGGGCGCGGGCTTGCGGCAAAGGGATTGTCGGCGGCGTTGAACTGCGCGTTGATGCGGCAATTCTCGCACATCTGGATCATGCGCGCCGCATCAGAGGTGCCGAACATCGCGTGCTTGCCCGCAAGCTTCTCGGTGATCCGCTCTACGGTCGATTTCGACCCAAAAAGCACGCCGCATTCGACGCAGGCAAAGGGCTCTTCCTCGTTGAGCACCACCTGTGTCAGCGCCGCATCGGTCAGGTCCATGCGCGGTGCGAGGGTGATCGCCTTTTCGGGGCAGATCGTGGCGCAGATCCCGCATTGCAGGCAGGCATCCTCCTGAAACCGCAATTGCGGCTTGTCCTCGTTATCCATCAGCGCGCCCGAGGGGCAGAGCGACACGCAAGACAGGCAGAGCGTGCAGGCGTCCTCGTTGACCAGCACCGCGCCATAGGGGGCGGCGGCGGGCAGGTCGAGCGTCTCGGTGCCCGGATTAAGCGCACGCGCGGCCAGCCGCGCCACCTGACGGCGGTTGCCCATCGGCAGGACCGGCTCGGCCAGCGGCGGCGGCGTGCTCTGATCGTAGAGTGCATCGCAGAGCGCATCCGGGTCCGACAGATCGAGCAGGCGCACGGGATGGCCGCCCGCCATCGCCTGCGCCAGCGGAACCTCCTGATCGGGCGCGTCGCGCTCGGTGGTGGGCGAGAGCAGCACCGACACCTCCGCAAAGCCCGAGGCCAGCGCGGCGAGGATCTCGGCATGGCCGAAACCCGCGAGCGCCGAGACCTCCAGCGGGATCACATCGGCGGGCAGGCCACGCCCGTGGCGCGCGGCAAGGCGGATCATCTCGGCCCCGAACCCGGCATCGTGGACCAGCAGGCGCGGCGCGGCGCCGCCCGCGCGGCGATAGGCCGAGGCCAGCGTCTGGATGCGGCGCAGGATCATGTCGGGCGGCGGCGCGTCATAGGTGATCGCGCCCGAGGGGCAGCGCGCGGCGCAGGCCCCGCAACCCGCGCAGATCATCGGGTCGATGCTGACATGATCGCCCGCAGGCGTGATTGCGCCGGTGGGGCAGATATCGAGGCATTTGCTGCACCCGGTCTGCTCGGCGCGGCTATGCGCGCAAATCAGCGGCTCCAGCGCGACGTAAAGCGGCTTCTCGAACGTGCCGATGAGCTGCGAGGCGGCGAGGATCGCATCGGCCACGGCGTGCAGGCTGCCGGGATCGGCGCGCAAATAGCCCTCGCGTTTTTCATGCGCGGGAAAGAGCGGCGTGCCGCCCGTAAGGTCAAGGATGATGTCGCAGGCGGTCTCGGCCCCGTCGCGCGGTGCCGTCCACGAGAGCGCGCCGCGCCCGCCGGGATCGATCTGCCGCAGCGCGTCGAGCCGCAGGTTGAAGCCGCCAAGCGCGCCCGTTGCGGCGGTGATGCGCGCGCTGATCGTGTCGAAATCGCGGGACTCGGGCGGGGCGCTGTCATCGGTCAAAAGCACCGTAACCCCGAGGATCGGCGCAAGCCGTTCGGCGGCGGGCAGCGCCGCGTCGGCCCCGCCAATGATGAGGCACAGACCTTCGGAAGTGACATCAACGCTCTTGTCGGGGCGCGCGGGCAAGGTGGCCTCGGCCACCAGCGCGGACATTTTGGGCAGCAAGGGGGCGGTATCGTCGGTCCACCCGGCGCGGTCGCGCAGGTCGAGCATGGCGGGGGGCTCGACCCCCAGATCGGCGGCCAACTCCTCGAAGATGCGGTGCTCTTGCGTGCAACAAATGATTGGCTCATCGGTGCCCCCGGCAGCGATGGCCTTGGCCGCTGCGCCCTGTTCGGCGGTGCAAAGCGCGCTGTGCAGCCGCGAGCAGGCCAGCCCCGTGGCCTGTTCAAGCCCGGTGGCGTCGATCGGCTGAGAGTCGGAACAATCGCACAATATCAATCGTTTGGGCATGTTTCCCCCAAGGGTGTCCGGTGACGGGAAGGGCGCGGCCGGTGCCACGCGCGCCAAAGCTTAGGCATGATTCGCAGCCATCGTAAACAGCCATTCGAATCACGGCCCGTGATCGCGGGGCGCGGGTTTGGCCCCTCTACAAGCCTGATTGATTCCGTGTGTTTTCAGCGCCTTGCCATGCGGCAGCGCAGCATTCCGCGGGCTGTCCGGTCAATATGTCCGTTTCAGCCCCTTTGTTGGGGTGGGGCGGTTCAAAATGTCCGGGATCGGGCCTTGGTAGACAGTCGCACACAGAAAATGCTTTGCGCGGTCAGAAAACTGCACCAATCTGAACACAGGCCAGCCATTGGGGATATCGCCAGCCGTGACCGCCTTGAGCCGAGACAAGCAGATGCTGCTGCCCGTGGGGGTGGTGGTGCGGCGCGCGCCGGGGGTGACGCGCTGGGCGGCGTGGAACTGGCGCGCTGTGGCGGTGCTGCCGGGGGCGGGACCTGCCGAGTGGCGCGAGTTGCGCCGCGAGGGCGAGGCGGTCGAATATCACGCCGCCACCCTCACGCTCGATCTGCACCACACGCAAACCGATGCCTATCTCGAGGCGCTGCGCGCGCGCGAACCATCGGTCTATGTGGTGATGCGCCCGGTGGTTGCTGGAGCGGCGGACATGCCGTTCGAGGTGACGCTGGTCACCGCCTCGCCTTATGAGGCGCAGGATTATTGCGACACCGGCGAAGAGATCGTGGAGCGGGTGCCGATGCCCGAGGGGCTGATCGCGCTGATCCGCGATTTCATCGCCGCGCATCACGTCGAAGAGGTGTTCAAGAAGCGCAAGCGCGACCACGTGACGGTCTCGGGGGCGCAGGACGGGATCGGCGATGCGCGTATCCCGCAGGCGGGCGATGTTTACCGCGCACCGGCGCGCGCCCGCAAGGAGCGGCTACATTGACCGGGGCTGCCGATTTCTGGTCGCGCCGCAAGGCGCAGGTCGCTGCCGAAGAGGTGGCAGAGGCGCGCGAGGCCGAGACCGAGGCCGCCGCCGCCCGCGATGCGGCGTTGGACGACAAGACCGATGCCGAGATTTGCGAGGAGCTGGGCCTGCCCGATCCCGATACGCTGGAAGCGGGCGATGATTTCCGCGCCTTCATGGCGCGCGCCGTGCCCGAGCGCCTGCGCCGCCGCGCGCTGCGGCGGCTGTGGCTGAGCAACCCGGCGCTGGCCAATCTCGACGGCATGATCGACTATGGCGAGGATTTCACCGATAGCGCCTGCGTGATCGAGGGGATGCAGACCGCCTATCAGGTGGGCAAGGGGATGCTTGCCCATGTGCAGGAAATGGCCCGGCAGGCCGAGGCAGAGGCGCAAGCCGAAGCGCAGGCCGAGGCCGGGGAGGACGACGCGCAAGAGCACGCCGAGACCCCCGAGGCAGAGCCTGCGCCACTGGCCATGACTGAGGCGGCATCGGTGCCCGAGGTGGTGCCCGCGCCCACTGAGGCCGTCGAAACGGGCGATGCCGAAATGGACGAGGCCGCCCCGCTGCCGCCGCGCCGCCGGATGCGCTTTGCCTTTGCCGAAACCGCCGGAGAGCAGGCATGACCAATCAAGAGGCCCTGATGGATACCACCGACGCCACGCTACCCGCCATCGCCGAGGAGGATGGCCTGCGCGCCGATCTCTATGATTTCCTCGCGGCGCTTCTGGCGCGCCCTGCCGATGCCGCGCTGCTTGGGCAGATCGCCGCGCTGCGCGGGGACGAGACCGCGCTGGGGCAGGCGGTGAGCGCGCTGGCGCGCGTCGCCTCGGTCAGCACGCCGCGCGCCGTGGAATCGGAGTTCAACGCGCTGTTCATCGGGCTGGGCCGGGGCGAGTTGCTGCCCTATGCCAGCTATTACCTCACCGGCTTTCTCAATGAGAAGCCGCTTGCAAGCCTGCGCCGCGACATGGCCGCGCGCGGGATGCGGCGCGCCGAGACCGTCTATGAGCCCGAGGACAACATCGCCTCATGCATGGAGATGATGGCCGGGCTCATTCGGGGGCGGTTCGGCGCGCCGGGCACGCTCGACGATCAAAAGACCTTCTTCGGTCGGCATATCGGCCCCTGGGCGGGGCATTTTTTCACGGATTTGGAGGCTGCTCAGTCCTCTGTTCTCTATGCTTCGGCCGGCGCGCTTGGCCGGGTGTTCATGGAGATCGAGGCCGAGGGCTTCCGGATGAGCGGGGCCTGACGCCGCGCTCCGCAACCGGCGGCACGGGCCGCCACCAACGAGGGGAGGAACCCTAGAATGACCCGCAAACCCGAGGAGGCCACAAGCCGCCGGGATTTCCTGAGGCTCGCCGCCACCGGTGCGCCTGCCATCGCCGTGGCCGCCGCCACGGTCGGCTCGCAGGCCGAGGCCGCCGAGCCTGATCTTGCGTCCGACCGGATGCAGGATACCGCGCATACCCGCGCCTATTACGACAGCGCCCGGTTCTGACAGCCGGACGCCGAGACCACCGCCGACGACTGGTTGCGTGACGCCCGACTGTCTGCGGAAACCGCAGTACCCAGCCTGAATTCGGGCCCAGGGAGGAGAGAGAAACATGCTTAGGAAAAAGACCAACGGGGTTGCGCGACGCCCCCAGCGGACCAGTATCCTGTCCGAGGTCGCCGGTAAATCCGTCGACCGCCGCGCGTTCCTGCGCGGCAGCGGTCTGGCCATCGGTGGCCTTGCCGCGATAGGTGCCATGGGTGGCACCGTGACAAAAGCCAACGCGCAGAGCGCGGCGGGCGAGGCAGTCCAGACCGTCAAATCGGTCTGCACCCATTGCTCGGTTGGCTGCACGGTCGTGGCCGAGGTGCAAAACGGCGTCTGGACGGGGCAGGAACCCGGCTGGGACAGCCCGTTCAACCTCGGTGCGCATTGCGCCAAGGGCGCATCGGTGCGCGAGCACGCGCATGGCGAGCGCCGCCTGAAATACCCGATGAAGAAAGAGGGCGGCGAGTGGAAGCGCATCAGCTGGGAGCAGGCGATAGGCGAGATCGGCGACGGCATGATGAAGATCCGCGAAGAAAGCGGCCCTGACAGCGTCTATTGGCTCGGCTCGGCCAAGCACAATAACGAGCAGTCCTATCTCTTCCGCAAGTTCGCCGCCTATTGGGGCACCAACAACGTCGATCACCAGGCGCGGATCTGTCACTCGACCACCGTGGCTGGCGTGGCCAATACATGGGGCTACGGCGCCATGACCAACAGCTACAACGACATCCACAATTCCAAGGCGATCTTCATCATCGGCGGTAACCCTGCCGAGGCGCATCCCGTCTCGCTGCTGCATGTCCTGAAGGCCAAGGAAGAGAACAACGCACCGCTCATCGTGTGCGATCCGCGGTTTACCCGCACGGCGGCCCATGCCGACGAATATGTGCGCTTCCGTCCCGGCACCGATGTGGCGCTCGTGTGGGGCATCCTGTGGCACATCTTCGAGAACGGCTGGGAGGACAAGGAATTCATCCGCACCCGTGTCTGGGGGATGGACCAGATCCGCAACGAGGTGAAGCAGTGGACCCCCGAAGAGGTGGAACGCGTGACCGGCGCGCCCGGCTCGCAGCTTCGCCGGGTGGCGCGCACGCTGGCCAACAGCCGTCCCGGCACCGTGATCTGGTGCATGGGTGGCACGCAGCACACCAACGGCAACAACAACACCCGCGCCTATTGCATCCTGCAACTGGCGCTCGGCAACATGGGCACCGCCGGTGGCGGCACCAATATCTTCCGCGGCCATGACAACGTGCAGGGCGCGACCGACCTTGGCGTTCTGAGCCACACGCTGCCCGCCTATTACGGGCTGAGCGCCGGGGCCTGGGCCCATTGGGCGCGGGTCTGGGGCGAAGATCCCGAATGGCTTGCCGCGCGGTTCGACAAGATAAAGGACAAGGAAGGCAAGGATGTCTCGCTCCAGAATCTGTCGGGTATCCCGGTAAGCCGCTGGATCGACGGCGTGCTCGAAGATCCTGCGAACATGGACAACCCCAACAAGGTGCGTGCCATGGTGCTCTGGGGCCACGCGCCCAACAGCCAGACCCGCGGCAAGGAAATGAAGACCGCGATGGAACAGCTCGACATGCTGGTCGTGGTCGATCCCTATCCGACGGTCTCGGCGGTGATGCATGACCGCACCGACGGCGTCTACCTGCTGCCGGCGGCGACGCAGTTCGAGACCCGTGGCTCTGTCACCGCGTCCAACCGGTCGCTGCAATGGCGTGACCAGGTGGTGGCCCCGCTCTTCGAGTCAAAGCCCGATCACGAGATCATCGGCCTCTTTGCCAAGAAGTTCGGCTTTCACGACCGGTTCTTCCGCAACATCAAGCTCGAGGACGACGGCGTGACCCCGAATATCGAGGACACGCTACGCGAGATCAACAGCGGCACCTGGACGATCGGCTATACCGGCCAGAGCCCCGAGCGGCTCAAGCTGCACATGGCCAACCAGCACACGTTCGATCGCACCACGCTGCGCGCCAATGGCGGGCCAGCCGATGGTGAGACCTACGGCCTGCCGTGGCCGTGCTGGGGCACGCCCGAGATGAAGCATCCGGGCACGCATATCCTTTACGACATGTCCAAGCCGGTCAGCGAGGGGGGCCTCACCTTCCGCGCGCGGTTCGGTGTCGAGCGGGATGGCGACAACCTGCTGGCCGAGGGCGTCTATTCGGTGGGGTCCGATATCCAGGACGGCTATCCCGAATTCACCATGCAGATGCTGATGGATCTGGGCTGGGACAGCGAGCTTACCGATGACGAGCGCGCGGCCATCGAGGCGGTTGCCGGGCCCGCGACCAACTGGAAAACCGACCTGTCGGGCGGGATCCAGCGGGTGGCGATTGCCCATGAATGCGCCCCCTTCGGCAATGCCAAGGCCCGCGCGGTGGTGTGGACCTTCCCCGATCCGGTGCCGCTGCACCGCGAGCCGCTCTATACGCCGCGGCGCGACCTGGTGGCGGATTACCCGACCTACGAGGACCGGCACGCCTACCGGCTTCCGACCCTCTACGCGTCGATCCAGAAGAACGACTTCTCGAAGGAGTATCCGATCATCCTCACCTCCGGCCGTCTGGTCGAATACGAGGGCGGCGGCGACGAGACCCGGTCCAACCCGTGGCTCGCCGAGTTGCAGCAGGATATGTTCGTCGAGATCAACCCGCGCGACGCCAACAATCTTGGTGTGCGCGATGGCGAGCAGGTCTGGGTCGAGGGTGCCGAGGGTGCCAAGGTAAAGGTCATGGCGATGGTGACCGAACGGGTGGGTGCCGGTGTGGCCTTCATGCCGTTCCACTTTGGTGGCCATTTCGAGGGGCGCGACCTGCGGGAAAACTACCCCGCCGGGGCCGATCCCTATGTGCTGGGCGAGGCATCGAACACCGCCCAGACCTATGGCTATGACAGTGTGACCCAGATGCAGGAGACCAAGTGTACTCTCTGCAAGATCATGCCAGCGTAAGGAGAAAGAGACATGGCAAGAGCAAAGTTTCTATGCGACGCCGAACGCTGCATCGAATGCAACGCCTGCGTCACCGCCTGCAAGAACGAGCACGAGGTGCCGTGGGGGATCAACCGCCGCAAGGTGGTGACGATCAACGACGGCACACCGGGTGAACGCTCGATCTCGGTGGCCTGTATGCACTGCTCGGATGCGCCCTGCATGGCGGTCTGCCCGGTGGATTGCTTCTACCAGGACGAGGAAGGCGTGGTGCTCCACTCCAAGGACCTGTGCATCGGCTGCGGCTATTGCTTCTACGCGTGCCCGTTCGGCGCGCCGCAATTCCCGCAGGCGGGCAATTTCGGGTCCCGCGGCAAGATGGACAAGTGCACCTTCTGCAAGGGCGGCCCCGAGGAGAACCACTCCCAGGCCGAGTTCCAGAAGTATGGGCGCAACCGGATCGCGGAGGGCAAGCTGCCCATCTGCGCCGAGATGTGCTCGACCAAGGCGCTTCTGGCCGGAGACGGCAACGTGGTCTCGGCGATCTACCGCGAGCGCGTGGTGGCCCGTGGCTTTGGCTCGGGCGCTTGGGGCTGGGGCTCGGCCTACGGCCAGCAAAGCGGCGGTTGATCCGCCCGACGGGGCGCGCACACCTGCGCGCCCCGTCCCTTCTGCGATGGGCGGCCCTTGTGCCGCCCTCGCATCCTTGGAATTCTCATACAGGATGATCTGCCATGATCCGCAAGATCCTGCCCCTCTTTCTGTCGCTGTTCCTCGCGCTGCCGCTGGCCGCGCAACAGGGAACAGAGGCCCCGCAACCCGACCGTGCCGCCACCGGCGGCGCGCAGACGCTCGACGATATCCTCGCCCGCCAGCGCGGTGAGACGGTCGCCCAAAAGGGACTCGGCGATCCCACCCTTGCCGATCCCGATGACGCCGCAGGCATGGCGGGCCAGCTTGGCACGCTGGGCGGGGCCTCTGACGCCGAGGTGTGGCGCGCGCTGCGCTATGGGCTGGATGATGTAAAGGTTTCCTCCGGCGGGCCGGAATCGCGCGTGCTCATCCAGGATGGCGGCATGAAATGGCTGCAATTCCGCAAGGGGCCGCTGGCCACCTATGGTGCGTATCTGCTGGGTGGCACGCTGGCGCTTTTGGCGCTCTTTTACCTCATCCGCGGCAAGATCCGCATCGACGGCCAAAAGACCGGGCGCACGGTGACGCGCTTTCAGGCGATAGAGCGGTTCGGCCACTGGCTGATGGCGGGCTCGTTCGTGGTGCTGGCGCTTACCGGGCTTGTGGTGCTCTTCGGGCGCATGGTGGTGATCCCGCTTCTGGGGCACGAGGCGTTCTCGACCGTCGCGATCGGCTCCAAATGGGTGCATAACAACATTTCCTGGGCCTTCATGCTGGGGTTGGTGATGGTGTTCGTCATGTGGGTGCTCCACAACATCCCCAACCGGACCGACCTGAAATGGCTGGCCGTGGGCGGCGGGATTTTCACCAAGGGCGTGCACCCGCCCGCGAGGAAATTCAACGCAGGCCAAAAGCTCATCTTCTGGGCCACCATTGTCTTTGGCGCGTCGATTTCGGCCTCGGGCCTGTCGATGCTCTTCCCCTTTGAGTTGCCGATGTTCGCCAAGACCTTTGCCATTCTCAACGACATGGGATTGCCGCAGCTTGTGGGCCTTGGTCCGCTGCCCGAGATGCTCGCTCCGCATGAGGAGATGCAGCTTGCCACGCTCTGGCACTCGATCATGGCCTTTGGTCTGACCGCGATCATCCTTGCGCATATCTATATCGGGTCGCTTGGCATGGAGGGGGCGTTCGATGCGATGGGCACCGGCGAGGTCGAGGAGCAATGGGCGCGAGAGCATCATGGGCTGTGGCTTGAAGAGTTGCAGCAAAAGGGCCACGCCCCTGCCCCCGACAAGGCCGCGCATCCGGCTGAATAGGCCGATGCGCGGGCTGATCGCCGGATTGTGGCTCTTGGCGGCGACCCCGGTCGCGGCGCAGGAGTTTACCACGCTCAAGGGGCATGGCGGGCCGGTGATGGGGCTGGAGATGCTGCCGGGCGGTGCGGTGGCGTCGGCAAGTTTCGACAATTCGGTCGGCCTCTGGCAGGGGCGCGCCCCCCGTTGGCTGGAAGGGCACGCGGCGGCAGTGATCGCGGTGACCCCTTTGGGTGCAGATCACCTTGTCTCGGGCGGCGATGATTTCGACCTGATCCTGTGGGACCGCGACAGCGGCGACGCGACACGGCTGGAGGGGCATCAGGGCAAGGTGGCGGCGCTTGCCGTCTCGCCCGACGGGGCCTGGATCGCCTCGGCAAGCTGGGATGGCGCGGTCGGGCTCTGGCCGGTGGCGGGCGGCGCGCCGCGCTTTCTCAAAGGCCATGACGCGCCGGTGACGGATGTGGCCTTTGCCAGCCATGGCGCGCGGCTCTTTTCCACCTCTGCCGATGGCACGCTGCGGGTCTGGCATTGGCAGGAGGCGGCTCCGGTCTCGCGGGTGTTGGTTAATCAGGGGTTCGGCATCAACCGGTTGGTGGTGGGGCCCGAGGATGCGTGGATCGCCTATGGCGCGGTCGATGGCGCGACGCGCGTCGTCGATCCCGAGACCGGGGCCGAGATCGCCGATTTCACCCTCGACCGCCGCCCCGTTCTGGCGCTGGCGCATCACCCCGCCACCGCGCAGCTTGCCGTAGGCGACGGGCACGGCCATATCATGGTGATTGATACCGCCGATTGGCGGATCGCCCGCGATTTCAAGGCGATGGCGCGCGGCCCGGTCTGGGCGCTGGCATTTTCGCCCGATGGCGGGATGATCTATGCCGGGGGGCTGTCCGAGGTGGTCTATGGCTGGCCCGTGGCGATGCTCGACGCGTTCGACCCGGCAGGCGAGACCGAGCACAGCTTCCTGCGCCCGCCCGAGGAGATGGAGAATGGCGAGCGGCAATTCATGCGCAAATGCTCGATCTGTCACGCGCTTACCCCGCCGCCCTCGCGCAAGGCGGGGCCGACGCTTTACGGCCTCTTCGGGCGGCCCGCGGGCAGCGTGCCGGGCTATCCCTACTCGCCCATCCTTGCCGAGTCGGATATCATCTGGACCGAAGAGAGTATCGACGCGCTGTTCGATCTTGGCCCCGATCACTATATTCCCGGATCGAAAATGCCGATGCAGCGCATCACCGCGCCGCAGGATCGCGACGATCTTGTCGCCTATCTGCGCCGTGCCACCGAAACAAGAGGAGAGACCAGACCATGAAAACGATGTTTGCGGCCTTCGTGGCCAGCGCGGTGATCGCCGCCGCCGCCCCCACCGTGCTGCACGAATTGGGCTACACGATCGAGACCACGCGCGCGGGCGACAATGTCAGGCTGGGTGCCGCGCCCGAATGAGCGCCCGCGCCCCCGTCCGGACCACTGCCCAAGGCTCGCCGCCCCGCGACGATTACGGCGAAAGCCTCGCGCGGGCCGCGATCCTCGTGATCGACGACGAGCCGGGGATGCGGAATTTCCTGGTCAAGACGCTGGGGCCGCGCTGTCGGCATGTCGAGATTGCGCGCTCTTGCGCCGAGGCGGGGGAGATTCTCGATCAGGGGCATGTCGACCTGCTTATCCTCGACAATATCATGCCCGACAAGACCGGGCTCGACTGGCTCGAGGAACAGCGCCGGGTGGGGCTTTTCGCCGAAACCATCCTGATGACCGCCTATGCCGATCTCGATACCGCGATCAAGGCGCTGCGC
This sequence comes from Roseovarius sp. MBR-78, assembly GCF_040547535.1. Lineage (NCBI taxonomy): Bacteria > Pseudomonadati > Pseudomonadota > Alphaproteobacteria > Rhodobacterales > Roseobacteraceae > Roseovarius > Roseovarius sp. MBR-78. The sequence goes on along the minus strand of NZ_JBEPPX010000002.1, from coordinate 244,681 downwards.
GCGGGTGTCACCGATTTCGTGCTCAAGCCGTTCCGCGCCAACCAGATCCTGAACGCGGCGGCGCGCGCGCTCGACCGCAAGTATCTGGCGCGCGACAATTACCTGTTGCGCCACGAGCTGTCGGGCGGGGGCGGCACCGCGCGCGGGCGGCTTCTGGGCAATTCGCCCGCGATCCGCGAGGTGCGCGATCTGCTGTCGCGGCTCGCGCCGATGCCCACGCCGGTACTTTTCACCGGGGCGAGCGGCACCGGCAAGGAAATCGGCGCGCGCACGCTTCATGCGCTCTCGGAACGGGCCGACAAGCCCTTTGTCGCGGTCAATTGCGCCGCATTCTCCGAGGCGCATATCGCCGAGGAACTGTTCGGCCTGATCGAGGATGGCGCGCGGCGCAAGGACGGGCTGCTGTTTCACGCCGAGGGCGGCACGCTCTTGCTTGACGAGGTGGCGCAACTGCCGATGGCCGTGCAGGCGGCGCTTTTGCGGGTTCTGGAGGATCACCGCATCCGCCCCATCGGCTCGGAGCGGGAGGTGCCGCTGGATTTGCGGTTCCTCTTTGCCACCAACGCCGATCTGGGCGCGGAGGTGGCGGCGGGGCGGTTCCGCGACGACCTTTACCACCGCATCAACGTGGTCAACGTGGCCATGCCGGTCTTGCGCGCGCGCAAGGAGGATATCGCCGAGTTGGCCGCGCTCTTCATGAGCGAGTTTGCCACCACGCTGGGGATGCCCGCGCTCGACCTCAACGACCAGGTGCTGCTCAAGCTGAGCCGCTATGACTGGCCCGGCAATGTGCGCGAATTGCGCAACCTGATTGAACGCTCGGTGATTCTCGGGGCGTTCCCGGCGGAGTTCGAGGGGAAGGGGCGGGTGAGCGGCGCAGAGGCCATCGAGACGCTGGAAATGGTCGAGCAGCGCCATATCCTCGCCGTGCTCGATGCCTGCGGCGGCAACCGCGCCGAGGCCGCGCGCCGCCTTGGTGTGGCGCGCAAGACGGTGGATCGCAAATGCGCGGCCTGGGGGGTGTGAGGGGCGGGCGGCTGGCCCGGTGTCGCCGGTCACGTCTTGCCCCTCACCGCGCCTCCTGCGCCGGAAGCCAGACGGTGAATTCCGCGCCGCCCTCGGGGCGGTTGCAGGCGGTGATGATCCCGCCCGCCTGCCGGATCAGCGTCTGGCTCACCGACAGGCCAAGCCCGGTGCCCTCGCCATGCCGCGTGGTAAAGAACGGATCGAACACCGCCGCAAGCTTGCTCTCGGGGATGCCCTTGCCGGTATCGGCCACGATCAGGGCCGCGCCCGCGCGCCCCTCGCGCGCCATCGGGCGGGTCTCGATCAAGAGCCGCCCGCCGGTGCCCATCGCCTGCGCGGCATTGGTCACAAGGTTGATGATGACCTGCTGCAACTCGCCGGGGTTGATGGTGACGAGCGGCGTATCGGTGGCCTCGACGATCTCCACCGCGATATCGGCCTTGGACAGGACGTGATCGACCAGCACCAGGCAATCGCGCAGCACCTGGCCCATGTCCACGTCTTCCTCGAAGCTGCCGAACTCGGTGGGTCGCGCGAATTGCAAGAGCTTGCCGACGATCGCGCTGATGCGGCCCACCTGCCGGTCGATCAGGCCCAACTCGTGCGCAATAGGCCCGGCGCGCGGCCCAAGCGCCTCGCGGATCACGTCGAGATTGCCCTGGATGACGGCGGTGGGGTTGTTGATCTCATGGGCGACACCGGCGGTGATCTCGCCGATGGAGGCGAGTTTCTCCGACATCACCAGTTGTTGATAGGTGGTCTCGAGCTTGGCATTGGCCTCGCGCAATTCGGCGGTGCGCGCTTCCACGCGGGCGTTCAATTCGTCGTTCCAGGCACGCAGCGCGCGGTCGCGCTCCTGCACCTGGTCAAGCAGGCTGTCGAGATGGGCGGCCACGGTGCCGATCTCGTCGCGCGAGGCAACCGGGCCGATCCGCGCCTCCAGGTCGCCCGCCTCGACCCGCTCCATCGTTTGCGTCATCCGCTCCAGGGGCGCGAAAATGTTGCGCGCCAGCCACAGAAAAAGCGGCGCGCTGAGCGCGACCACGGCAAGGAATGCTGCGAAAACAAGGATATAGGCATTGCGCTTGGCCGCGTCGAACGGGGCCTGAAGAAAGCCCACGTAAAGCATTCCGACAGGTGCCCCGGTGCTGTCGATGATCGGGCGATAGGCCGAGATATACCAGTCATTGACCACGAAGGCGCTGTCGAGCCAGGTCCGCCCCTCGCCCAGCACCGCGCCGCGCACCGCCGCCGACACCCGCGTGCCAAGCGCGCGGCTGCCCTCGAAAAGCCGCACATTGGTCGAGACGCGCACATCCTCCAGAAACAGCGTCGCCGTGCCCTGCCGCGCCCCCGGCGCGCCGCTGTCGCGGTAAACCAGCGCGTTGATCGTGTCGATGAAACCAAGGTTGCGATTGAGCAGAATGCCCCCCACCAGCACCCCCTCGCGCCCCGGCGTGGCCACCGGCGTGGCGCTGTGCACCACCATGCCGCGATCCTCGACGGTGCGCGTCGTCGGCACGGCGGCCTGCGTCGGAATGAGCGGCACGCGCGCGCGCGCGGCCAGCTCCGGGCCGGTCTCGGGCAGGGCGCGCAGCACCTCGGGCGCGAAAATGTCGATCTCGGTCGCGGCCACGCCTGCGGCGGCGCGGGCAATGACCGGCCAGCCGGTCTTGCGCGCCCTCTCGCGGGGCAGGTAATAGAGGAAATCGAGCCCCAGCGCCGCGCGCTCGTCTTCGAGAAAATCGCGCAGGCCGCCGCCCCCGCGCAGCGCCCGGTCAAAGCGCAGCGAGCGCGCCAGCGCCGTCACATCGCCCCCGGTCGTGGTCAGGATGCGCTGCACATATTGATCGGCCACCCGCAGATCGGTTTCCACATTGGTGACCAGAAGCGCGTCGTAATTGGCAGACCAGCGCCCGATGGCCACGGCCAGAAGCGCGGGCATCAGCACCACCAGCGGCAGCAGCGCGAGAATGAGAAGGCGTAGCCGGACGGAGGTCATGCAAAAGGGCCGGGCTCCATTTGGACCCCGACCCTAAAGCAATTTCAGCGGAAGTTTACAGTCTTTTTCGGTGCAGTCACGCCCGGTTCAGGCGCGTGTCAGTCCCAACCCACCGTGTTGAAGATGGTCTGTGCCGTCACGGCATGTTCCTTGAACGACGCGGTCGGCGTTTGGGTGTCGGGGATGAAGATGCCGAGCTGCGCCACATGTTCGCCGATCGGCACCCCGGCCACCACCGGGTATTCGTTGTTGGCATTGGCAAACTGCGCCTGTGCCTCTTCGCTGACAAGATATTCCAGCAGCGCGGTCGCCTCGGCCTTGTTGGGGGCGTTGGCGGCGATCCCGGCGGCTGCGAGGTTGACATGCGCGCCGCGCCCGCTCTGGTTCGGCCAGACAAAGCCGATACCGTCGATGCCGCTGGTCAGCCCGTCCACCTCGCCTGCGAGGCCGCGCACATAGTAATAGGTGTTGGCCACCGCGATGTCGCACTCGCCCGAGACGATCCCGCGAAGCTGATCGGTATCGCCGCCCTGCGGCGCGCGCGCCATGTTGGCGACGATGCCCGCGGCCCAATCCCTGGCCGCCGCCTCGCCGTCGGCCTCGATGAGCGAGGCCAGCAGCGACTGGTTGTAGACATTCGACGAAGACCGGATGCAGATCTTGCCCTTCCACTTGGGATCGGCCAGCGCCTCATAGGTCTGCGGTGGATTTTCCACCCGATCACTCGCGTAAAAGATGATCCGCGCGCGCTGCGAAAGACCGGTCCAGAGATTGTCGGGGTGGCGCAGATGGGCGGGCACGTTGGTCTCGATCACCTCGGATGTGAACGGCTGAAGCAGCCCCTTTTCCTCGGCGCGGGCGATGCGGCCCACATCGACGGTCATGAACACGTCGGCCGGGCTGTTGGTGCCTTCGGCCTCCATTCGGGCGATCAGCTCGTCGGCCTTGGCCTCGATGCGGTTGATGGTGATGCCGGTCGCCTCGGTAAAGGCGGTATAAAGCGCGTCGTCGCTGTCATAATGACGGCTGGAATAGAGGTTGACCTCCTGCGCGAGGGCGGGGGCGGCCAGCGCCAGAAGGGCGGTTGCGCCGAGAAGGGTCTTGATCGAGGTCATGGCGGCTCCGTTTGTCCGAATTGGTTGCACGGGCAGGTCTCGCAAATCCGATAATAACAGTCAACCGTTATTTCTGACTGTTTTACTCAGGGCGCTGCCGGCCATCACCCCGGCAAAGATCAGCGCCGCCACGCAGACGATTGTGGGGCCGGTGGGCGTATCGAGGCGGAACGAGGCGACAAGCCCGCCCAGCGCCGAGGCGGCGGCGATCAGCGTCGCGATCACCGCCATGCGCTCGGGCGTGGTGCTGAGCGGGCGCGCGGCGGCGGCGGGCACGATCAGCAGCGCGGCAATGAGCAGCACGCCCACCACCTTGATCGCCACCGCCACCACCAGCGCCAGCGCCAGCGTGAGCACCAGTTGTTCGCGCCGGGGGTCGATGCCGCTGGCATGGGCCAGATCGGGGCTGAGCGTCGCCGTCAAGAGCGCCTGCCAGCGCCACACGAGCAGCGCCAGCACGAGCGCCGCGCCCGCCCAGATCACCGCCAGATCGCCCCGGCTCACGGCGAGGATATCGCCGAAAAGATAGGCCATCAGGTCGAGCCGCACCCCCGACAGGAACGACACGCCGACCAGCCCGAAGGCCAGCGCCGAATGCGCCAGCACGCCCAGCATCGTATCCATCGCAAAGCCTTTGCCGGAGAGGGTCGAGACCGCCGTGGCCATCACCAGCGACATCGCCAGCGCCCCCGCGAAAACAGATGTGTCAAAGGCCAGCGCCAGCGCCACGCCGAGGATCGCGGCATGGGCCGTGGCATCGCCGAAATAGGCCATGCGCCGCCACACGACAAAGCTGCCAAGCGGCGCGGCGGCGAGCGCCACGCCCAGCCCCGCCAGTGCCGCGCGCAGCAGGAAATCATCGAGCATCATTCGGCGGCCCTCGGGCTGTGGTCCTGCGGGTGGTCATGGTCGTGGCTATGGCTGTGCTCGTGGCGGTAAAGCGCCAGCGCGCCGTGGGTGCCGGTGCCAAACAGGGCGCGATATTCCTCGGCCTGCGCCACGATCTCGGGACGGCCCTCGCAGCAGACATGGCCGTTGAGGCAGATCACCCGGTCCGAGGCGCTCATCACCACATGAAGCTCATGGCTGACCATCAGCACGGCGCAGCCCGTCTCTTGCCGCACCTCCGCGATACGGCGGTAAAACGCCGCCGAGCCGGGCTGATCGAGGCCCTGCGTCGCCTCGTCGAGAATCAGCAGGTCGGGCCGCTCCAGCAGCGCGCGCGCCAGCAGCACGCGCTGAAACTGCCCGCCCGAAAGGTCCGCCATCTGCCGCGCGCCCAGATCGGGCAGGCCCGCGCCGTCAAGCGCGGCGCGCAGGGCCGCCGCCGGGCGGCGGCGCGGCAGATTGAGAAACCGCGCCACGCTCATCGGCAGGGTCGGGTCGATATGGAGCCGCTGCGGCACATAGCCGATGCGCAGCCCCGGCGCGCGGGTGATGCGCCCGCGCGTGGGCCGCTGCGCGCCGATGAGGGTGCGCAGAAGCGTCGATTTGCCCGAGCCGTTGGGGCCGACGATGGTCACGATCTCGCCCGGCGCGATGGTCATCGACACGTCGTGCAGCACCTCGACCCCGCCAAGGCGCACGCCAAGGCCCTGCGCCTCGATCAACGGCATGGCGCGGCCTCCGCGCGGCAGCGCGGGCAGCGCCCCACCGCCTCGACCACCGCCTGTTCGATCTCGAACCCCGCCGCCTTTGCCGCCGCGCCGAGCATCCCGCGCGTCGGCTCTGCCTGCGCCTCGGCCACGGCATTGCAGCCCCGGCAGATCAGGAAAGCGGGCGTGTGAGCGGCCGCGGGATGGGTGCAGGCGATGAAGGCGTTGAGCCGCTCGATCTTGTGGGCAAAGCCGTTGCTCACCAGGAAATCCAGCGCGCGATAGGCCACCGGCGGTTGCGCGCCCAAGCCTTCGGCGCGCAAAGTGTCGAGGATTTCGTAGGCCCCCATCGCGCGGTGCCCTTCCAGCAGGATTTCGAGCACGCGGCGGCGCACGGGCGTGAAATTGAGCCGGTGGCGCGCGCAATGCGCCTCTGCGGCGGCCATTGCCTCGCGTTTGCAATCGCGGTGATCGTGCGGCGCGAATCCCAGCGGGTCCATGATGGTCTCCTTCGGTCGATCGGGGCTTGATATGTTACATCGTAACGGCTATCAAGCCCGGTGTGACTGTTATATAATAACATATGGAGGCCGAAATGACGACCCGTTTCATCCTTTCTCTGGGGCTTGTGCTGGGGTGCGCTGCCCCCGGCATGGCCGCGCCGCAAGTGGCCGCCGATATTGCGCCGGTGCACGCGCTGGTGGCGCGGGTGATGGCGGGGGTGGGCGCGCCCGCGCTGATCGTGCCGCCGGGGGCCTCGCCGCATGGCCATGCGCTGCGCCCGTCCGAGGCGGCGGCGCTTGACCGGGCAGATGTGGTGTTCTGGATCGGCGAGGGGCTGACGCCTTGGCTTGAAGACCCGATCGAGACGCTGGCGGGGGATGCCCATGTGATCGAATTGCTGGGCGCGGGCGGCTCCTCGGTGCTGGCCTTCCGCGAGGGGCTGAGCTTTGCTGCGAACGCGGATGACGACCACGGGCATGACGATCACGCCGCCGAGAAAGGGCACGATGACCACGCCCATGACGACCACGCCCATGACGGGGCCGACCCCCACGCCTGGCTCGACCCGGCCAATGCCCGCGCCTGGCTCGGGGTGATCGCCGGGGAACTGGCCGAGCGCGACCCCGACAATGCCACGCTTTATGCCGCCAACGCGACCGAGGCGGCGGCGGAGATCAAAGCTCTGGAGGCCGATATCGCGGCGCGGTTGGCGGCGGTGCGCGACGTGCCCTACCTCGTCTATCATGATGCCTATCAGTATTTCGAGGCGCGATTCGGCCTTGTGCCCACTGGCGCGCTGGCGCTGGGCGATGCCGCCGATCCGGGGCCTGCGCGTATCGCCGCGCTGCGCGATCTGGCGCGGGCAGAGGGTATCGCCTGCGTGTTCACCGAGCCGCAATTCAACAGCGCACGGGTGGCGGCGGTCTTTGGCGACACCGCCCGCCACGGCGTGCTCGACCCGCTGGGCAGCCGCCACGCCCCCGGCGCGGCACTCTACCCGGCGCTGATCGAGGATATGGCGGCGGCGCTGGCGGAGTGCCTTGGCGGGCGGTGATGCGCCCGGAACGCCGCGTAAAACTTGCGCGCCGCCCAAATCCCGCACATTCTGCGGCGAACGGGAATTCCCGCGCGGGGAGGCGCGGGGCACAGGGAGGATCGGCGATGACATTCACCTCGCGGCAGGACGTGCTTGCAATTCAGAACGAGGTGCCGTGGGAGGCGCGCGAGATACCCGCGACCCTCTACCAGATGCTGAGCGCCACGGCGCGCGCTTTTCCCGACCGGCCGGCGATCAGCTATCAGCTTTTCTCCGGTCCCGCCGACAAGGCGGTGACGCTGACATGGCAGCAATTCCACGATCAATGCTGTCAGGCGGCCAACCTGTTTCGCAGCCTCAAGATCGGCGAGGCGGACGTGGTGGCCCTCGTCCTGCCCAACTGCATCGAGACGGCGGTAGCCACCATCGGCGGCGCGATTGCCGGGATCGTCAACCCGATCAATCCGCTTCTGGAGCCCGAGCAGATCGGTGCCATCCTGCGCGAGACCGGGGCCAAGGTGGTGGTGACGCTCAAGGCCTTCCCCAAGACCGACATCGCGCAAAAGACCGCCGAGGCGGTGCGCCATGCGCCGCATGTGCACACCGTGCTCGAGATCGACCTCAACCGCTACCTCACCCCGCCGAAAAGCTGGATCGTGCCGCTGGTGCGCCCCAAGAACCCGGTGCAGCACCATGCTGATGCGCGCGATTTTACCAAGGCGCTGGCAGGTCAGCCCAAGAGCCTGACCTTCAACGACAGCGCGTGCGACCGGGTGGCGGCCTATTTCCACACCGGCGGCACCACGGGCATGCCCAAGGTGGCGCAGCACCGCTATTCGGGGATCGTCTATAACGGCTGGATCGGCCATACGCTGCTCTTCACCGAACGCGACAACGTGATGTGCCCGCTGCCGCTGTTCCATGTCTTTGCCTGCCATGTGATCCTGATGGCCTGCATCAAGTCGGGCGCGCATGTGGTGTTCCCGACGCCCGCAGGCTATCGCGGCGAAGGCGTGTTCGACAATTTCTGGAAGCTCTGCGAGCGCTGGAAGATCAGTTTCATCATCACCGTGCCGACCGCCGTATCGGCGCTGATGCAGCGCAAGGTGGATGCCGATCTCTCGACCGTCAAGAATGCCTTTTCCGGCTCGGCCCCCATGCCGCTGGAGCTCTTCAACCGCTTCGAGGCGGCCACCGGCATGACCGTGATCGAGGGCTATGGCCTGACCGAGGCCACCTGCCTTGTGTCCTGCAACCCGCCCGAGGGCGCGAAAAAGGTGGGCTCGGTCGGCGTGCCGTTTCCCTATACGGATGTGCGCATCATCAAGGGAACGCCGCATGGCCCGGTGGATTGCGAGGTGGACGAGGTGGGCGAGATCTGCATCTCCAATCCCGGCGTTTACGCAGGCAACACTTATACCGAGGCCGAGAAGAACGCCGATCTATACCATTACGACAAATACCTGCGTACCGGCGATCTGGGGCGGATCGACACTGACGGCTATCTCTGGATCACGGGCCGCGCCAAGGATCTGATCATTCGTGGCGGCCACAATATCGACCCGGCGGAAATCGAGGAGGCGCTGATGGCGCACCCGGATGTGGCGATGGCGGGGGCGATTGGTCAGCCCGATGCCCATGCGGGCGAAATCCCCTGCGCCTATGTCGAGCTTGTGACAGGCGGCACCGCGACGGGCGCGGACCTGCTGGAGCATTGCAAAGTGCATGTCCACGAGCGCGCGGCGATCCCCCGCCATGTCGAGGTGCTGGGTGAATTGCCCAAGACCGCCGTCGGCAAGGTGTTCAAGCCCGACCTGCGCAAGCGCGCGATCACGCGCATCTACAATGCCGCGCTCGACGAGGCGGGGCTTGCCGCGCGGGTGACATCGGTGGTCGATGACAAGAAGCGCGGGCTGGTGGCGCAGGTGGCGCGCGCCGGTGAGGCGGATGCCGAGGCCGTGGGCCATGTGCTGGGGCAGTTCGTGCGGCCCTGGGAATGGGCGGAGTAGGGGGAGCATTGGGCTGGAGAAGATATTCGCATCCTGTCCCCCGCGCGGGATCAAGGGCGAAGCCCGCCGCGCGATCGTCATGCCAAAGGCATGCCTCCGGCATGACGCCGTCCCGCGGCCTAGCGATTTTGAGGGGAAGAGCGACGCTTCGGTGTCACACGGGTTTGCTGGCATAAAGTGGCAGTTACCACCGTTGCATCGCTAGTCCCCGGCCCAGCGACCGCGCGGCTCATCTTTTGGGGCCAATGTAAGCACACGGCCAACAGACACCACCCGCAAAACAAAAGGCCCGGATGATCCTCTCATCCGGGCCAATTCTCTCTCGCTCAAGCCCGCGTCACGACACGTCCTTGTAGCTCACCTCGCGCGCGTCGCTCCCCGTTTTTTCGCGCCGCACCAAGAGCCGGTTGAGCGCGTGGACATAAGCCTTGGCAGAGGCCACGACCGTATCGGTATCGGCTGATTGCCCGGTGACGATGCGGCCCTCTTCCTCCATCCGCACGCTCACCGTGGCCTGCGCGTCGGTGCCCTCGGTGACGGCGGCCACCTGGTAGAGTTGCAGCCGCGCCTCGTGCGGAAAGAGCGTCTTGACCGCGTTGAAGGTCGCATCCACCGGCCCGTCGCCGGTGGCCTCGGTCGAGACCTCGCGCCCGTCGATCAGCATCGTCAGGCTGGCCTTTTGCGGCCCCTCGGTGCCACAGATCACCTGCAAGCGCTTGATCTGCAAGCGGTCCCCCTCATCGTCAAGCCCGGCATTCACCAGCGCGATCAGATCCTCGTCATAGACCTCCTTCTTGCGGTCGGCGAGGTCCTTGAAGCGCACGAACACATCGCCCAACTGGTTGTCGGCCAGGTCATAGCCCAGATCGTGCAGTTTCGAGCGCAGCGCGGCGCGGCCCGAATGCTTGCCCATCACAAGGCTGGTCGCGGCAAGGCCCACATCCTCGGGGCGCATGATCTCGAAGGTCTCGGCATTCTTGAGCATCCCGTCCTGATGGATGCCCGATTCATGCGCGAATGCGTTCTTGCCGACGATGGCCTTGTTGGGCTGCACCAGAAAGCCCGAGACGGCAGACACCCGGCGCGAGATATGCATGATCTTGCGGGTGTCGATTCCGGTCTCATAGGGCATGATGTCGCCGCGCACCTTGAGCGCCATCACCACCTCTTCCAGCGCGGTATTGCCCGCGCGCTCTCCCAAACCATTGATCGTGCACTCGATCTGGCGCGCGCCGCCCGCGACGGCGGCCAGCGCATTGGCGGTGGCCAGCCCCAGATCGTTGTGGCAATGGGTGGCGAAGACCACCTCATCCGCGCCCGGCACCGTCTCGATCAACCGCCGGATCAGATCGGCGCTCTCCACCGGGGCGGTATAGCCCACCGTGTCGGGGATGTTGATCGTGCTGGCACCTGCCTTGATGGCGATTTCCACCACGCGGCAGAGATACTCCCATTCGGTGCGGGTCGCGTCCATCGGCGACCATTGCACGTTGTCGCAGAGGTTGCGCGCATGGGTCACCGTCTCGTGGATGCGCTCGGCCATCTGGTTCATGTCAAGATTGGGGATCGCGCGGTGCAGCGGCGAGGTGCCGATGAACGTGTGGATGCGGGGGCTGCGGGCGTGTTTCACCGCCTCCCAGCACCGGTCAATGTCTTTCAGGTTGGCGCGCGCGAGGCCGCAGATGGTAGCGTCCTTCGCGTTTCTCGCGATCTCGCTCACGGCGCGGAAATCACCCTCGGAGGCGATAGGAAATCCCGCCTCGATGATATCGACGCCCATATCGTCGAGCAGTCCGGCAATCTCGAGCTTTTCTTCGTGGGTCATGGTCGCGCCGGGGCTTTGCTCGCCGTCGCGCAAGGTGGTGTCGAAAATCACCACTTTATCTTTGGTCGTGTTGGTCATGTCGGGTCTCTTTCGGTTGATCCTTGGCCTTGTGGCGCGAGATGGCACATCCTCTGAGCGCTCGCGCCGGGCGGCACGCTCAGAGGCGGCTAAGGCCTAGGCACAGCACGCAGGCCGCGCGGGTGGCGCAGGCAGGGCGGGCGATATGTGCACCAGCGATCATCGGTCGGACTATAGGCGGCGCTTTGCGGCTTGAAAACCCCGAAAACAGGGGTTGAAGCGGCGGCGCGTTCGGCTAGGTCGCGGCCCATGGAAAAGGCATTGATCATCGGCGCGTCGGGCGGCATCGGGCGGGCGCTTGTCGCCGCGTTGCGCGCGCGCGGCGCGGCGGTGACGGCGCTGTCGCGCTCAGGCGACGGGCTCGATGTGACCGATGAGGCCTCGGTCGCGGCGGCGCTGGGGGGGCTGGAGGGGCCGTATGATCTCATCCTCGTGGCCACCGGCGCGCTGGAGATCGACGGGGCCGCGCCGGAAAAATCGCTGCGGCAGGTGAGCGCGCAAGCGATGATGGATCAATTCGCGCTCAATTGCGTGGGCCCGTCGCTGGTGCTGAAACATGCCGTGCGCCTCCTGCCGCGCGACCGCCGCGCGGTCTTTGCCGCGCTTTCGGCGCGCGTGGGCTCCATCGGCGACAACCGGTTCGGCGGCTGGTATGGCTACCGCAGCGCCAAGGCGGCGCTCAACCAGATGATCCACACCGCCGCGATCGAACTGGCGCGCACGCATCGCGAGTCCATCTGCGTGGCGCTGCATCCCGGCACCGTGGCCACGCCCTTCACCGAGAAATACCTGGGCCGTCACCCGGCGGTCGCCCCTGACGAGGCGGCGGGGCATTTGCTGAAGGTCATCGACGGTCTCGGCGCGCAGGACACCGGGGATTTCTTCGACTGGAAGGGCGAAAGGGTGCCGTGGTGAGCCGCCTGATTCTGGTGCTGGGCGATCAGCTCAGCCACGACCTTTCGGCGCTGCGCGAGGCCGACCGCGCGCGCGATATCGTGGTCATGGCCGAGGTGATGGAGGAGGGCACATATGTCCCCCACCACCCCAGGAAGATCGCGCTGATCCTGTCGGCGATGCGCCATTTCGCCCAAGACTTGCGCGCGGATGGCTGGCAGGTGGCCTATGCGCGGCTTGATGACCCCGGTGCCAGCCGCTCCATTGTGGGCGAGTTGATGCGGCGCGCGCAGGAGCATGGGGCAACCGAGGTCATCGCGACGCAGCCGGGCGAATGGCGGCTCCTTGAGGCGCTGGAGGCCGCGCCGCTGACGGTGCGCCAACTGCCCGATGATCGGTTCCTCTGCTCGCTGGAGGAATTCGACGGCTGGGCCGAGGGGCGTAAAGAACTCCGCATGGAGTATTTCTACCGCGAGATGCGGCGCAAGACCGGTATGATGATGGAGGGTGACAAGCCCGCCGGCGGCAAGTGGAATTTCGACCACGACAACCGCAAACCGGCGCAGGCCGACATGCTGCGCGCGCGCCCGATGCGGTTTGAGCCTGACGCGATCACGCACGAGGTGCTCGATCTGGTCGAGGCGCGGTTCGGCGGCAATTTCGGCGAGTTGCGCCCGTTCTGGTTCGCCGTCACGCGGGCCGAGGCCGCCCGCGCGCTCGATCATTTCGCGACGCATCTGCTGCCCGGTTTCGGCGATTTTCAGGACGCGATGGTGACCGGGGACCGGTTTGTGCATCACTCGGTGATTTCCATGTATCTCAATATCGGCCTGCTCAATGCTAGGGATATCTGCGCCCGCGTGGTTGAGGAATGGCAAGCGGGCCGCGTGCCGATCAACGCCGCCGAAGGCTATATCCGGCAGGTCATCGGCTGGCGCGAATATATGCGCGGGATCTATTTCCGCGAGGGGCCGGGCTATGTGGCGCGCAATGCGCTGGGGCATACCCGCGCGCTGCCTGCTTTGTTCTGGGGCGGCGAGACGCACATGAACTGCGTCGCGCAAGCCGTTGAACAAACGCGGGAAGAGGCCTATGCCCACCATATTCAACGGTTGATGGTGACGGGCAATTTCGCGCTTCTGGCGGGGATCGACCCGGCGCAGGTGCATGACTGGTATCTGGCCGTCTATGCCGACGCGTTCGAATGGGTCGAGGCCCCCAATGTGATTGGCATGAGCCAGTTCGCCGATGGCGGCATCATTGCGTCGAAACCCTATGTCTCGTCAGGCAATTACATCGCCAAGATGTCGGATTACTGCGCCGCCTGCGCTTATTCGGTCAAGCAGAAGACCGGCCCCGAGGCCTGCCCCTTCAACCTGCTTTACTGGGATTTCCTGATCCGCCACCGCGACCGCTTTGGCCGCAACCCGCGCATGGGGCCGGTGTATCGCACATGGGACAGGATGGCCGAGGATCGCCGCGAGACCGTGCTGCGCGATGCGGCCCGCCTGCTGGCGCGGCTCGATGCGGGTGCCGTTGTCTGATTATTCGCTCCGGGTGACGTTGTCGGCCAGCACGCCATCCTCCCACGTGCCGCTCGCCTCTTGCCCACTGGAATAGCGCATCGTGCCCTCGCCCTGCCGCTTGCCCGAAAGGAATGTGCCCTCGTAGACATCGCCATTGGCATAGGTGGCCACGCCGCGGCCCGAAATCTCGCCCTCGCGCCATTCGCCCTCGTAGACAAAGCGATCGTTTTCGGGCGTCTCGGGCGTGTCGGGGATGATGATCTTGCCTTGTCCGTGGCGCTGGTTATTGACGAACCCGCCCTCGTAGACGGTGCCATCTGGATAGGTCGCGATGCCCTGGCCGTGGCGCCGCCCGTCCTGCCACTGGCCCTCATAGCGATAGCCATCGGCAAAGGTCATGACGCCCTGGCCGTGGTTGCGCGCCTCCTTGAATTCGCCCTCGTAGACCAGCCCGTTGGGATAGGTGGCACGGCCCGTGCCCTCGATCACGCCGCCCACCCAATCGCCCTCGTAGGTGGAGCCGTCGGGATAGGTGATCTTGCCCTGGCCATTGGCAAGATCGTCGCGAAACTGCCCCTCGTAGACCGAGCCATCGGGATAGCTTAACCGGCCGGTGCCGGACATCCTGCCGCCCTGCCACTCGCCCTCGTAGCGATAGCCATCGGCGCCGGTGAACACGCCCTGCCCGTGGCGCAGATCGTCGCGAAACTCGCCCTCGTAGACATCACCATTGGCATAGGTTACACGGCCCCGGCCCTGGCGCTGCCCGGCCACGAGATCGCCCTCGTAGACATCGCCATTGGGCTGGACAAGCTTGCCGGTGCCATCGATCTGGCCATCCTTGAACGCGCCCTCATAGATCAGCCCGTCGGGCATGGTGAGCTTGCCTTCGCCCTCGCGCGCGCCGCGCGTCACCTCGCCCTCGTAGATCGCGCCATCGGGATAGGTGATGGTGGCCTGGCCTTCCTTGACGCCGCGCACCCAATCGCCCTCGTAGCGATAGCCGCCGGGGCTCTCCATCCGGCCGCGCCCGTGATGCATCGCGCCCAGGAATCCACCCTCGTAGCGCACACCGTTGGCATAGACCGCGACGCCCTGGCCGGTGATCTCGCCCTCGACCCATTCGCCCTCATAGGTGCCGCCATCGGCGAACACGATCTTACCGATCCCATGCGGCTTGCCGCGCTCGAATTCACCCTCGTAGACCGAGCCGTTGGGAAAGCGCGCGACGCCCTTGCCCCTGATCTCGCCCTCGGCCCATTGGCCGGTATATTCATAGCCGTTGGGCAGGGTATAGGTGCCGGTGCCGTGTTGCAGCCCGTCCTTGAACGTGCCCTCGTAGATGCCGCCATCGTCATATTGCTTGGTCTGGACGCTGCCATCCTGTGCCAGAACACTCGTGCCCGCGACCAGCATGGCCGCCAAAATCGTCTCTATCGGAAAACGTGTCATCTCTGCCCCGGTGCCTCAAGCCTGCCCGATCCTGTGGCGGGTTGGCATAAATCTAGAGGACCGGCCCCGATGTGACAACGGGTTTCGGGCAAATCGGCTTTTCCTCGCGTGGCGATCTGCTAGATCAAGGGCAAAGCGGCAAGGGGATGCGCATGTCCGAGAGGTTTCGCCTGACACTGGCACAGCTCAACCCGACGGTGGGCGATCTGGCGGGCAATGCGGCCCTGGCGCGAGAGGCGTGGGAGGCGGGGCGCGCGGCGGGGGCCGATCTCGTGGCGCTGCCAGAGATGTTCGTCACCGGCTACAACCCGCAGGATCTGGTGATGAAACCGGCCTTTCATCAGGCGGCCATCGCCACCGTCGAGGGGCTGGCGCGCGATTGCGCCGACGGCCCGGCGCTCGCCATCGGCGGGCCGGCGCTCGAGGGCGTCGGGCTTTATAATGCCTATTACATCCTCCAAGGCGGGCGGATCGCGGCGCGGGTTCTCAAGCATCACCTGCCCAACGAGACGGTGTTCGACGAAAAGCGGCTTTACGCAAGCGGCCCGGTGGCGGGGCCTTATGCGGTGGCGGGGGTGCGCATCGGCTCGCCCATCTGCGAGGATAGCTGGCACGCGGACGTGGCCGAGACACTGGCCGAGACCGGCGCGGAAATCCTGCTCGTGCCCAACGGCTCGCCGCATTACCGCGAGAAGATGACCGTGCGGCAAAACCTGATGGTGGCCCGCGTCATCGAGACGGGGCTGCCGCTGGTCTATCTCAACATGGTCGGCGGGCAGGATGATCAGGTGTTCGATGGCGGCTCCTTCGTGCTCAATCCCGGCGGCGCGCTGGCGCTGCAACTGCCGATGTTTCAAGAGGCGGTGGCGCATGTGGATTTCACGCGCGGGGCGGATGGCTGGCGCGCTGATCCCGGTCCGCTTGCCCATCTGCCCGGTGATCTGGAGCAGGATTATCACGCCATGGTTCTGTCCCTGCGCGATTACCTGCGCAAGGCGGGGTTTTCCAAGGTGCTGCTGGGCCTGTCGGGCGGGGTGGACAGCGCGATTGTCGCCACGATCGCGGTCGATGCGCTGAGCGCGGACAACGTGCGCTGCGTGATGCTGCCCTCGGAATATACCTCGCCCGAGTCGCTGGAGGACGCGCAGGCCGTGGCGGAAAATCTCGGGTGTCGCTATGATTTTCTGCCCATTGCCGAGGGGCGCGCGGCGATCACCGCCACGCTCGCGCCTCTGTTCGAGGGCACAGCGCCGGATTTGACCGAGGAGAATATCCAGTCGCGCCTGCGTGGTTTGCTGCTCATGGCGCTTTCCAACAAGTTCGGCGAGATGCTGCTCACCACCGGCAACAAATCCGAGGTGGCGGTGGGCTATGCCACGATCTATGGCGACATGGCGGGGGGCTATAACCCGATCAAGGATCTCTATAAGACGCGCGTTTTCGACATCTGCCGCTGGCGCAACGCCCACACCCGCGCCTGGATGGCAGGGCCTGCGGGCGCGGTGATCCCGCCGCGTGTGATCGACAAACCCCCCAGCGCCGAATTGCGCGCCGACCAGAAAGACAGCGATTCGCTGCCCGATTACCCGGTGCTCGACGCGATCCTGCACATCCTTGTCGACCAAGACGGCGCGATTGCCGATTGCGTGGCGGCGGGTTTTGACGAGGCCGATGCACGGCAGGTGGAGCACCTGCTTTATATCAGCGAATACAAGCGCTTTCAGGCCGCCCCCGGCACGCGGCTGACCTCGCGCGCGTTCTGGCTCGACCGGCGTTATCCCATCGTCAACCGCTGGCGCGACAGGTAAGGCACGCAGGTGTGACTTGTGTTACCCGGCAAGGCGGGCAGGGTGGCCACGGGAGGTGCGACATGCGACAGATTTTCCTCTGCGCCCTGCTTTGGGTGCTGGGCGGCGGTGCCGCCCTTGCCTGCGGGGTCGAAAGCGATTGCAGGCTTGGCGACCGCAGTTACCGGATCGCCCTGCCCGAGGGCGCGCCGCCGGTGGGGGCCGTGGTCTATGCGCATGGCTATCGCGGGTCGGCGGCGGCGGTGATGCGCAATCGCAGCCTGCGCCGCCTCGTCGCAGAGGAGGGGCTGGCGCTCATCGCGCTCGACTCGCTGGATGGCGAATGGGTGATCCCCCACGCACCGGGCCATGCGGACACCGATGGCGCAGAGGAATTCGCCTATGTCGAGGCGGTGCTAGCCGATGCCTCGCAGCGCTTTGCCATCGACCGGGGGCGCGTGATCGGGGCCGGGTTTTCCTCGGGCGCGATGCTGATGTGGACGCTGGCCTGCGAGATGCCCGCGCGATTCGCCGGGATCATCGCCGTGGCGGGCACCTTCTGGCAGCGCCCGCCCGAGGAGTGCGCCACGCCGGTGACAAGCCTTGTGCATGTGCATGGCACCAGCGATCCCACCGTGCCGCTGACCGGCCGCGCGATCCGCGAGACCTGGCAGGGCGATGTGGGCGAATCGCTGGCGATGTATCGCCGTCTTGGCGGGTTCGGCGCGGTGCAGCCCCCCGCGCCCGAGGGGCTTGACTGCGAAAGCTGGCGCAATGCGGCGGGCGAGGTTCTGGATTTCTGCCTGCATCCCGGCGGGCATTCGCTGCGGACGGAGTATCTGGGGTTCGGGCTGGAGCGGTTGCGCGCGGCGGGCCGGCTGTAGCGCGGCCTCACTCCCACCAGCGGTCGACGGTGGCGATATCGGCATCGGACCATCCGAAATGGTGGGCGAATTCATGCACCACCACATGTTCTACCAGATCGCTCAGCGCCACGTCGCCCCGCTCGCGCCACTCGTCAAGGATCGGTTCGCGGAAAATCCACACCGTATCGGGGCCAAGCGGCTGATCGAACTGCGATTTCTCGGTGAGCGGAATACCCTCGTAAAGCCCGGTCAGATCGCGCGCGTCGTCGATCTCCAACTCCGCGAGGATATGCGCGGGCGGCCAGTCCTCGATCAGCAGCACGACTGCATCCGCTGCCGCCCGAAAATGGGGCGGCAGCGTGTCGATGGCGGCCTGCGCGAGGCGCTCGAACTCGGCGAGGGAGGGGGCTGCACGATCCATCCCCGTCCTATCGGGCATGGCGCGGGATTTGTAAATCCGCCCCCGTCTCCCGCTCTCGGGCGTCAGAGCAGCAGCTGATAGCTCATCGGCTGATAGCGATAGCCCGCGCCGGTATCCTCGACATAGCCGATACCGGGCCACGGCATGTGATAGCCGACAAAGGGGATGCGGTCGGCGGCCATCATCGCCAGAAGCCGTTTGCGCGTGGCCGCCGCCTGCGCCTTGTCCATGTCGAATTTCACCTCCCAGTCGGGATGGGCGAGCGACCAGACCGGGTGATTGGCGAAATCGGCAGCAAGAAGGAGCTGCTTGCCCTCGCTTTCCAGCATGAAGCCGGTATGGCCGGGCGTGTGGCCGTGGGCGGCCATCGCGGTGATGCCCGAGGCCACGCTGTCGCCGTCGCCGATCATGCGGGTGCGCTCGGCCAGCGGGCGCATGTTGCTGTCGAAACGCGCGTTCCCGGCGGCGGCCCAATGGTCGAACTCGGTGGCCGAGGTGGTGTACTCGGCATTGGGAAATGTCGGTGCATCGCCGTTCATCAGCCCGCCGATATGGTCGCCATGCATATGGGTGATGACGACGTGATCCACCTGATCCGGGCTATAGCCCGCCGCCGCCAGCGCGCCGGTGATGCCGGGGGCGTCAAGCCCGGTATCAAAGAGGATCAGCGCCGCGCCGGTATTGACCACCGTGGGGGTAAAGAAGAACTGCGCCGCATCGGTGGGCAGGTTGGCGGCCTCGGACACGGCGTTGAACTCCTCGGCGCTGACATTGAGGCCGAAAATGGAATGCGGATCGGGGCGCGGCGCGGTGGCGGCCAGAAGCGTCGTCACCTCGAACCCGCCCAGCGTGACGCGGTTGAACCGGGTCGTGCCGGTGCCCATCATCGGGGCCGTGGCGCGGGCGGCCGTGGCTGCGGCAAGCGGCAGCGCGGCAGTAGCGGCCATGAGGCCGCGGCGGGTGATTTTTCCTGTGGTCATCATAGGCTCCTGATTGCTTACAAGCGGCGCGGGGGTAGCGCCCAACGCTGTTAGATAGAGCGTAGCGCGGATAAGGCACGCCGCGGTGACGCTCACGCGAAGTTGATCGCTCTTGCAGCAGTGCGGGACAGGCGTAGCATGCGCCCATGCTTGGCATCCTCACACACCGCGATTTCGCCCGCCTCTTCGCCGCGCAGGTGGTGGCGCTTCTGGGCACGGGCCTGCTGACCGTGGGGCTTGGCCTTCTGGCCTATGATCTGGCGGGGGCGGCGGCGGGGATGGTGCTGGGCACGGCCTACACGGTCAAGATGGTGGCCTATGTCGGGCTGTCGCCCATCGCGCAGGCCGTGGTGCAGCGCCTTCCGCGCAAGGCGGTGCTGATCGGCACCGACCTGATCCGCGCGGGCGTGGCGCTCTGCCTGCCCTTCGTCACCGATCTGTGGCAGGTCTACGCGCTGATTTTCGTGCTGCAAGCGGCCTCGGCCACCTTCACCCCGGCCTTTCAGGCGGTGATCCCCGATATCCTGACCGATGAGCGCGAGTATACCCGCGCGCTGTCGCTGTCGCGCATGGCCTATGATCTGGAAAATCTGCTCAGCCCGGCGCTGGCGGGCGTGCTGCTTCTGGTGCTGAGCTATCACTGGCTGTTCCTGGGCACGGTCGCGGGCTTTCTGGCCTCGACCTGGCTCGTCTGGCGCGCGACGGTGCCGCCGGTCGTGGGCGGCACGGCGCGCCCCTTTCGCGAGCGGCTCACGCGCGGTGCGCGCATTTATCTGGCGACACCGCGCCTGCGGGGGCTTTTGTCGCTCAACCTCGCGGCCTCGGCGGTGGGGGCTTTCGTGCTGGTCAACACCGTGGTGCTGGTGCGCGTGGATCACGGCGGCGATGAGAGCGCGCTGGCGGTCGCGATGGCGGCCTTTGGCGCGGGCTCGATGGCGGCGGCGCTGATGCTGCCGCGCTTGCTGGAGCGGGTGGGCGACCGCCCGGTGATGCTGGCCGGCGCAGGGGCGCTGGTGGCGCTGGCGCCGGCGCTTGGGGCCGCGCTCTGGGCGGGGCAGACCCCGGAATGGGGGGCGTTCCTCGCGCTTTGGGTGCTTATCGGGTTTGCCTATGCGGCGATCCTCACGCCGTCGGGGCGGCTTTTGCGGCGCTCGGCGCACCCGCAGGACCGGCCCGCGCTATTCGCTGCGCAATTCGCGCTGAGCCATGCCTGCTGGCTGCTCACCTATCCCCTCGCGGGGGTGGCGGGGCGCTGGCTCGGGATGGGGCCTGCGCTGGTCATCGCGGGGCTGGTGGCGGCGCTGGGCCTCGCGCTTGCGCTGCGGCTTTGGCCTGCGGGGCAGGCGCGTGCGCCGCTGCACGATCACCCCGACCTGCCCCCGGATCATCCGCATTTGCGCACCCACGGGCAGGGCAGGCACGCCCATACCTATGTCATCGACGATCTGCACCGCCGCTGGCCCTGAGCGCCATTCTGGACAAACACCCCCGCCTGTGACAAAGCCCCGGCCATTGTCAGGAGACGCCCATGACCACCACCCGCTTTGCCCCTTCGCCCACCGGCTATATCCATGTCGGCAACCTGCGCACCGCGCTGATGAACTATCTCATTGCCCGCAAGGCCGGGGGAACCTTCATCCTGCGCATCGACGATACCGACCCGGAGCGCTCGAAAGAGGCCTATGTCGACGCGATCAAGCAGGATCTCGATTGGTTGGGCCTGCATTGGGACCGGGTGGAGCGGCAGTCAGAGCGCCTTGACCGTTATGCCGAGGCCGCAGACCGGCTGCGCGGGATGGGCCGGTTCTACGAGGCGTTCGAGACGCCGACCGAGCTTGACCTGAAGCGCAAGAAGCAGCTCAACATGGGCCGCCCGCCGGTCTATGACCGCGCGGCGCTGGCGCTGTCGGAGGAAGAGCGCGCGCGGCTGCGCGCCGAGCGGGGGGCGGGCGTGTGGCGCTTCAAGCTCGATCAGGAGCGGATCGTCTGGCCCGACGGTATCCTTGGCGAGATTTCCATTGATGCGGCCTCGGTCTCGGACCCGGTGCTGATCCGTGCCGACGGTCAGGTGCTCTATACGCTGGCCTCGGTGGTGGATGATATCGAGATGGGGGTCACGGATGTGGTGCGCGGCTCGGACCATGTCACCAACACCGCCACGCAAATCCAGATCATCAAGGCGCTGGGCGGCACGCCCCCGCGTTTTGCGCATCACTCGCTTCTGACCGGGCCGCAGGGCGAGGCGCTGTCGAAACGTCTTGGCACGCTCAGCCTGCGCGACCTGCGCGCGCGGGGGATAGAGCCGATGGCGCTTCTGAGCCTGATGGCGCGGCTTGGCTCGGCCGATCCGGTGGAGTTGCGCAGCGACATGGCAGACCTGATCGAGGGGTTCGATATCGAGCGTTTCGGCGCGGCGCCCACCAAGTTCGACGAAAACGACCTCTTCCCGCTCACCGCGCATGTGCTGGCCGCAAAGCCCTATGAGGCGGTCGCAGATACCATCGCGGCGCTGGGCGTGCCCGATGATCTGGCGCGGCAATTCTGGGACGTGACGTGCGAGAACATCACCACGCTTGGCGATCTTGACGGCTGGTGGCGGCTCTTTCGTGACGGGGCAGAGCCGGTGATTGACGAAGAAGACCGCGATTTCGTCGCACAGGCGCTGGCGCTCTTGCCCGAGGGGCCGCTTGACACGGACAGTTGGGGCAAATGGACCGCCGCCGTCAAGGCCGCGACCGGGCGCAAGGGCAAGGGCCTTTTCATGCCGCTCCGCAAGGCGCTGACCGGGCAGGCGCATGGCCCCGACATGGCCCGCGTGCTGCCGCTCTTGCAGGTGATCCGCGCCAAGGGCTGAGAGGGGGCACCGGGGGCGGGGCAGGGGTGTTCCAAAGCCACCTCGACATGGCGGTGTAGCGCCCCATGCGCCCCCCGCCATCGGCAGATGATGGAGCGCGGGCGCGCGCTGACAGACCGGTATCTCGCCCGGCCTCGACCATGGACAGGCTCGCCGCCCCATGCCACCATATCCGCGCATCGTGTAAAAGGAGACAGGGTGGACCGCTTTCGCCTTTCGGCCCTGGTCATGGGCCTGCTGGAATTCTGCCGTCAACTCTGGCTCCGGGTCAGCCTCTATGCCGTAGTCGCGGTGATCGCGGCGGCGGTCGCGATCCTGCTCGAGGATCGGATTCCGTCCGGGCTGCGCGACCGCGTGACCCCCGAGGCGGTCATGCCGATCCTGACCATCCTCGCGTCGGGGATGCTCGCGGTCAGCACCTTCTCGCTCAACGTCATGCTGACTGCACACAACGCGGCGGCGGGAAAGACGACACCGCGCGTCTACCGGGTGCTGCTTGCCGACACCACGACCCACAAGGCGCTCGCGGCCTTCATCGGTGCCTTCGTCTACGCGCTGACGGCGATCATCCTGTTCAAGGCCGGGATCTATCCGGCGGCGTCGAGCGTGCTTGTGCTCGGCTTCACCGTCGCGGTGGTGGTGCTGGTGATCGTGCAACTGCTGCGCTGGATCCACCACCTGAGCGGGATGAGCAGTCTTGACGCTACGCTCGACACCATCGAGACCGAGGCGCGCGGCTGTCTCGAGCGGGTGCGCCGCCACCCGGCGCTTGGCGGCTCGGTGATGACCGCCGGGACGGTGATCCCGACCGGGGCGCAGCCGATCCACGCCACTGCCACCGGACATGTCCAGACCATCGACACGCCGCGCCTGCACGCGATGCTGGCGGCGCGAGGGGCGCAGGGGGCGCAAGGCGCGCTGGTCTATCTTCGGGTGCGGCCCGGCGATTATGTGGTGGCGGGCGAGACCATCGGCCAGGCAACCGGTCTCGACGAAGCCGCGCGCAGGACGGTGGCGGGCCATCTCGTGGTCGCCGCGCATCGCAACTTCGCCCAGGACGCAAGCTATGGCCTCTTGCTGCTGTCGGAGACCTCGGCGCGCGCGCTATCGCCGGGAATCAACGATCCGGGCACCGCCATCGCGGTGATCGCGCGGCTGGAAAAGCTGCTCCTCGACTGGGCCCATGCCACGCCCGCGCCGGGCGGGCCGCTTTTTCCACAGATTTTCCTGCCAGATGCGTCGCGTCACGCGATGATCGAGAATGCCTTTGCCCAGACCGCGCGCGACGGCGCAGGCCAGATCGAGGTGGCCGAACGGCTGCGCGCCGCGCTCTTGCGGCTATCGGGCGCACCCGACCCGGCGTTGGCGGAAGCGGCGCGCGCGATGGCAGGCCGGGCGCTTGAACACGCAGAGGTCACGCTCCGGCTGGAGAGTGAGCGCGCGCGCCTGCGGGCGGCGGGCGGCGGGATCAGCTTTCTGTTCTGAGTTGCGCGGGGAGGGGCAGGAGGCGAAGATCCGCTCAAGGCCAGTCCCGCACCCTCACGCGCCCATCCGGGCCTCGGCCAGCGCCTGCGGTAGCCGCTCTGCCAGAACCGCCATTTCGTGCGCGGGGCCGCAGCTTATGCGGATGCAGCGATCCTGCGGCGCGACGAAGGGCATCCGCACGAACACGCCCTGCGCCACCAGCGATTGCAGCACCGCCCGCGCGAACGCGCCATCCCGCCCGCAATCCACCGCGACGAAATTCGCCGCCGAGGGCAGGGTGGCGAGGCCGTTTCCCTCGGCGATGCGCGCGATCTCTGCCCGCGCGCGGCCCACCTCGGCCTGCACATGTGCCAGCCACGCGGTATCGCGCAAGCCCGCCAGCGCGCTGGCCTGCGCCATCCGGGTCATGCCGAAATGGTTGCGCACCTTGTCGAAAGCGGCGATCAGCCCCGCCTCGGCCACCGCATAGCCGATCCGCGCGCCTGCCATCCCGTAAGCCTTGGAGAAGGTGCGCAGCCGGATCACGCGGGGGTCATCGGCGGCGATGCGCGGCGCGGTGCCCTCGGGGGCGAATTCGATATAGGCCTCGTCGAGGCACAGGAGACATCCCTCCGGCAAGGCATCGAGCGCGGCGGTCACATCTGCGCCCGCCACCCACGACCCCATCGGATTGTCGGGATTGGCGAAATAGACCAGTTTCGCGCCGACCTCGCGCGCGTGGGCGATGAGCGCGGGCAGGTCCTCGGCATCGGCGCGATAAGGCACCTTGTGCAGCACCCCGCCGAACCCCGTCACATGGTAATTGAAGGTCGGATAGGCCCCGTCCGAGGTTACCACCGCATCGCCGGGGGCGATGAGCAACCGCACCAGATTGCCCAGAAGCCCGTCGATCCCCTCGCCCACCAGCACGTTTTCCAGCGCCACACCCATATGCGCGGCCAGCGCCGCGCGCAACTCGTGGCTTGTCGGGTCGCCGTATTTCCAGACCTCCGCCGCCTCGGTGCGCATCGCCGCCAGCGCCGCAGGCGAGGGGCCAAAGAGGTTCTCGTTCGCCCCCAGCCGCGCGGCAAAGGGCGCGCCGCGCGCGCGCTCTTGCTCCTCGGGGCCGACAAAGGGCACGGCGGCGGGTAGGCTCTGGATCAGCGGGGTGTAGCGTGGATGGGTCATGGGGCCACAGATAACGGCAGCCGGGGCGGCGCGGCAAGGGCCTGCCGTCACGTTCCTCTGGCCTCGCGCGCAGCGTGCATGTTTCATGGCGGCCAAAGGAGGACCGCCCATGCCCCGCGTCACCACCGAGATCAAGGGCCATATCGCCCATGTCACCCTCACCCGCCCCGACAAGATGAACGCCGTCGATCCCGAGATGGCCGAGGCGATCGTGGCCGCCGGGCACGCGCTGAGGGGCGAGGATATCCGCGCCGTGGTGCTGTCGGGCGCTGGGCGGGCGTTTTGCGCGGGGCTTGACGTGATGAGCTTTGCCGCGCTGGCAAAAGGTGATCCCGAAGCGTTGATCATGCCGCGCAGCCACGGCGATACCAACCTCTTTCAGGAGGTGGCGATGGTCTGGCACCGCTTGGCCGTGCCGGTGATCGCGGCGCTGCACGGTGCGGTCTATGGCGCGGGGTTACAGCTTGCGCTCGGCGCCGATATCCGCATTGCCGCGCCCGAGACGCAGCTTGCCATCATGGAGATGAAATGGGGGCTGATCCCGGACATGGGCGGCATGGCGCTTTTGCCGCGCCTCACCCGTTCGGACGTGATCCGGCACCTGACCTATACCGCCCGCCCCATCCCCGCCGCGCAGGCCGCAGCCTGGGGCCTTGTGACCGAGATCGCCGAGGACCCGCTGACCGCCGCGCAGGATCTGGCGCGCGACATCGCCGGGCGCAGCCCCTCGGCGATGCGCGCCGCCAAGCGGCTCATTTCCGTGGCCGAAAGCGGCGCGTCGGTGGCGGATGTTCTGATGGAAGAGAGCCGCGAACAGGCCGCCCTGATCGGCCAGCCCGACCAGATGGAACAGATCGCCGCCAACATGGCCGGGCGCGCCCCGGTCTTTGGCGGCGCGGGCGGGTGAGGGGGCGCGTTACCCCGCCGCCGCGACGCGTGCGAGATGGTGGTCGGTGAGGGCCTGCGCCTCGGGGCAGGGCGGCTGGTGGCGCGGATAGCGCGGCGCGGCGCGATCATCGAGCACGGGGGCGTGCCAGCCATGGGTGCTGTCGAAAAACCGCGCCACGCCGCCCTCGCCGAACTCGCGCAGATAGCCCGTCACCACCACGTCGAGATAGCTCAGCAGGATCGGATGCGCGCGGTCGGGCGTGCCGTGCCGACCCTCGGGGATGGTATAGACCACGATTTCGGGCTCATGGGGCAGATCGTGACGCACCTGATGGGCGGCGGGCACGCGGGTATAGGCCGCCTCGCGCGCGTCGAGCGCGGGCCAGTCGGCCCCCGGCACCGGGGCGATCAGCCCGTCAATCGCGGCGCGCGCGTCGGGCACCACCGTCAGATAGGCGACGGGCCGCAGCGCGGTATGCCGCCACACCCGCCGCCATCCGGTGAGATGCGCCGGGTGCGCGCCCGCAAAATCATGCGTCGCCCGGTTCACGAGGCTGCCATAGCCGAAAAAATATGCATCCTGCGCCAATGTTTTTTCCCCGATTTGATTTGTATCAAGGCCTCCACGCATATTCGGCCCAAGATCACGGGGTTTCAAGCGAAGGCGTGCCCCATGCGGATCACCAAACGAACCAATATTGCCATCAGGCTTCTGATGTTCTGCGCAGTCAACCCCGACCGGCTGGTCACCAAGACCGAGATTGCCGAGCGTTGCAACACCTCCGAGAGCCATCTGGCGCAGATTATCAACCGTCTGGGGCAGCTTGGCTTTCTGCGCACGCAGCGCGGGCGCACCGGCGGTGTGACGCTGGGCCGCCCGATGTCAGAGATCCGCGTCGGTGACGTGTTTCGCCAGCTTGAGGAAAACGTGCCACTGGCCGAATGCTTTGCTGATATGGACAATACCTGCCCCCTCAAACCCGCCTGCCGCTTGCGCGCCGCGCTTAGCGATGCGGTCGAGGCGTTCTATGCGCGGCTCGACAAGGTCACGCTCGATGCGCTGGTCTGTGGCAACGAGGCGCTGTTTTCGATCTTTGAGACGCCGCCCTGTCTCAAACGGGCTTGAACGCGCAGGCGCAGTATACTAGCGTCCACCGCAATCGGACAGGGAGAACCGGCCGTGCGCCGGTGCCGAAGGAGCAACCGCCCCGGAAACTCTCAGGCACAAGGACCTGCCCGATCACGACACTCTGGAGAGACCCCGCTTGCGGGGCGCCGACGGGATAGCGATCTCAGGCCAAAGGACAGAGGGGGCATCGAGGCGCGGGCCTGTTGGGGCATTGCGTTTAATCGGTGCCGGTGCGACCTTCAAAGCGGTCCGGCCCATGAGATGAGGGAGAACCCGGTGTCCGATCTGAACGTCACGCCGCTCAATGCGCTGCATCACGAGCTTGGGGCAAAGATGGTGCCCTTCGCGGGCTACGAGATGCCGGTGCAATATCCCATGGGCGTGCTCAAGGAACACCTGCATTGCCGCGCCAAGGCGGGGCTGTTTGATGTAAGCCATATGGGGCAGGTGATCCTGCGCGCACCGGGGGGATATGCCGAGGCCGCAACCGCGATGGAGCGGCTCGTGCCGGTCGATCTGCTGGGCCTTGGCGAGGGGCGGCAGCGATATGGCGTTTTCACCAATGAGGCGGGCGGCATCCTTGACGATCTGATGATCGCCAACCGGGGCGATCACATGTTCGTCGTGGTCAATGCCGCCTGCAAAGCGGATGACATCGCCCATATGCGCGCGGGCCTGCCTGCGGTGGCGATAGAGGAGATCACCGACCGCGCGCTTCTGGCGCTGCAAGGTCCCGCCGCCGAGGCGGTGCTGGCGGCGCTGGTGCCCGAGGTGGCGGCGATGCGATTCATGGATGTCGGCGTTTTCGACTCGGGCTTTGGCACGCTGTGGGTTTCGCGTTCGGGCTATACCGGCGAGGACGGGTATGAGATTTCGGTGGCCGAGACGCAGGCCGAGCCGCTGGCGCGCGCGCTGCTGGCGCATGAGGATGTGGAACCCATCGGCCTTGGCGCGCGCGACAGCCTGCGGCTGGAGGCGGGGCTGTGCCTTTATGGCCATGACATCGACACCACCACCACCCCGGTCGAGGCCAGCCTGAACTGGGCCATCCAGAAAGTGCGCCGCGCGGGCGGCGCGCGGGCAGGGGGTTTTCCGGGGGCCGACAGGATATTGTCCGAACTGGCCCAAGGCGCGCCGCGCGCTCGCGTTGGGATCATCCCCGAGGGCCGCGCACCGATGCGCGAGGGCACGGCGCTTTTTGCCGCCGCTGACGGGGGCGAGGCCATTGGCCACGTCGCCTCGGGCGGCTTTGGCCC
This sequence comes from Roseovarius sp. MBR-78, assembly GCF_040547535.1. Taxonomy (NCBI): domain Bacteria; kingdom Pseudomonadati; phylum Pseudomonadota; class Alphaproteobacteria; order Rhodobacterales; family Roseobacteraceae; genus Roseovarius; species Roseovarius sp. MBR-78. Next base: position 216,786 of record NZ_JBEPPX010000002.1, on the reverse strand, counting down.
CACCATCGAGGGGCCGATGTCGATGGGCTATGTGCCCCGTCCCCTCGCCACCCCCGGCACCACGCTATATGGAGAAGTGCGCGGCAAGCGACTGGCCGCAACGGTCACCGCGCTGCCCTTCACCCCCGCCCGTTTCAAACGCTGAGCAACACGGAGAGACCTGCGATGAAATTCACCGAAGAACACGAATGGCTGCGCGTCGAGGGCGATCTTGTCGTCGTCGGCATCACCGAACACGCCGCCGAGCAACTGGGCGATGTGGTCTTTGTCGACCTGCCCGAGGTGGGCAAGGCCGTCACCAAGGATGACGAGGTCGTGGTGATCGAGAGCGTCAAGGCCGCCTCGGACATCCTCGCGCCCATTGACGGCGAGATCGTCGAGGTCAACGAGATGCTGGCGGACGAGCCGGGCAAGGTCAACGACGATCCGATGGGCGATGCCTGGTTCTTCAAGATCAAGCCCGAAGACCCGAGCCAGATGGACGAATACCTGGACGAGGCGGCCTACAAGGCCCTCATCGGCTAGGCGCGTTTCCCGCCGGGGATGCCTCCGCCGGGGATATTTTCGGCAAGATGAAGCGGGGCGCGCCGCGCGTCTCGGGACCCATGCGTGATGGAGAGTGCGATGCCCTTCAAGCCCACCGATTACCTGCCCTATGATTTCGCCAACCGCCGCCATATCGGCCCCTCGCCCAAGGAAATGGCGGGGATGTTCGAGGTGCTGGGCGTCGGGAGCCTTGATGCGCTCATCGACGAGACGGTGCCGAAATCCATCCGGCAGGAGGCCCCGCTCGATTTCGGCAAGGCCAAATCCGAGAGCGAATTGCTGCATCACATGCGCATCGTGGCGTCAAAGAACAAGGTGCTGACCTCGCTTATCGGGCAGGGCTATCACGGCACGGTCACGCCGCCCGCGATCCAGCGCAATATCCTGGAAAACCCCGCCTGGTATACCGCCTACACGCCCTATCAGCCGGAAATCAGCCAGGGTCGGCTTGAGGCGCTGCTGAATTTCCAGACCATGGTGAGCGATCTGACGGGGCTGGAGATTGCCAATGCCTCGCTTCTGGATGAGGCGACGGCGGCGGCCGAGGCGATGACCATGGCGGGGCGCGTGGCCAAGTCCAAGGCGCGGGCGTTTTTCGTGGATGAAAACTGCCACCCGCAGAATGTCGCGGTGATGCAGACCCGCGCCGCGCCGCTGGGGATCGAGGTGATCGTGGGCGCGCCCGAGGCGTTGGAGGCCGAGAAGATTTTTGGCGCGATTTTCCAGTATCCCGGCACGCATGGCCATCTGCGCGATTTCTCGGGTGAGATCGCGGCGCTGCATGGCGCGGGCGCCATCGGTATCGTCATTGCCGATCCGCTGGCGCTGACGCTGCTGAAAGAGCCGGGCGCGATGGGCGCGGATATTGCCGTGGGCTCGACGCAGCGCTTTGGCGTGCCAGTGGGCTATGGCGGGCCGCACGCGGCCTATATGGCCTGCCGCGACGCCTATAAACGCGCCATGCCGGGGCGCATCGTGGGCGTCAGCGTGGACAGCCACGGCAACCGCGCCTATCGCCTCAGCCTGCAGACCCGCGAGCAGCATATCCGCCGCGAAAAGGCCACCTCGAACGTGTGCACCGCGCAGGCGCTTCTGGCGGTCATGGCCTCGATGTATGCGGTGTTTCATGGCCCCCAAGGGCTGCGCGCCATCGCGCAGCGCATCCACCGCAAGACCGTGCGTCTGGTCAAGGGGCTGGAAGCGGCGGGGTTTCATGTCGAGCCGGACAATTTCTTTGACACGGTCACCGTCGATGTCGGCCTGCTTCAGCGCGGCGTGCTGCAATCGGCGGTGCGCGAGGGGGTGAACCTGCGCCGCGTGGGCGAGACGCGCATCGGCATCACGCTCGATGAGCGCACCCGCACCAAGACCGTCGAGGCGGTCTGGCGCGCCTTCGGCATCGTCATGGAGGACAGCGATTTCACCCCCGAATACCGCCTGCCCGAGAGCCTTGCGCGCAAGAGCGATTACCTCACCCATCCGATCTTTCACATGAACCGCGCCGAGACCGAGATGATGCGCTACATGCGCCGTCTGGCGGATCGCGATCTGGCGCTGGATCGCGCGATGATCCCGCTGGGAAGCTGCACGATGAAGCTCAATTCCGCCGCCGAGATGATGCCGGTGAGCTGGCGCGAGTTCTCGCTGCTGCATCCCTTCGCCCCCGCCGATCAGGCGCTTGGCTACAAGGAGATGATCGACGATCTGTCGGCCAAGCTGTGCGACATCACCGGCTATGCCGCCATTTCCATGCAGCCCAATTCCGGCGCGCAGGGGGAATATGCGGGGCTTTTGACCATCGCCGCGTATCACCGCGCGCAAGGTCAGGGTCATCGCAAGGTCTGCCTGATCCCGGTGAGCGCGCATGGCACCAATCCGGCGAGCGCGCATATGGTGGGCTGGGACGTGGTGGTGGTGAAATCCGCCGAAAACGGCGATATCGATGTCGAGGATTTCCGCGCCAAGGCCGAGAAGCACTCGGACAATCTTGCCGGCTGCATGATCACCTACCCCTCGACCCATGGTGTGTTCGAGGAGACCGTGCGCGAGCTCTGCGACATCACCCACGAACATGGCGGGCAGGTCTATATCGACGGGGCCAACATGAACGCCATGGTGGGTCTGTCGCGCCCCGGCGATCTGGGCGGCGATGTGAGCCACCTCAACCTGCACAAGACATTCTGCATCCCGCATGGCGGCGGCGGTCCCGGCATGGGGCCGATCGGCGTCAAGGCCCATCTTGTGCCGCATCTGCCCGGCCATCCGGCGACGGGCGGAGCCGAGGGACCCGTGAGTGCCGCGCCTTTTGGCTCGCCCTCGCTCTTGCCGATCTCATGGGCCTATTGCCTGATGATGGGCGGTGCGGGGCTGACGCAGGCCACGAAGGTGGCGATCCTCAACGCTAATTACATCGCCAAGCGGCTGGAGGGGGCCTATGACGTGCTCTACAAGGGCCGCAATGGCCGCGTGGCGCATGAATGTATCCTCGACGTGCGCCCCTTTGCCGAGAGCGCGGGCGTCACGGTCGATGACATCGCCAAGCGGCTCATCGACTGCGGCTTTCACGCGCCGACGATGAGCTGGCCGGTGGCAGGCACCCTGATGGTGGAGCCGACCGAGAGCGAGACCCGCGCTGAATTGGACCGGTTTTGTGACGCGATGTTGGCCATACGCGAGGAAATCCGCGCCATCGAGGAGGGGCGGATTGATGCGGAGAACAATCCGCTGAAGAACGCGCCGCACACGATGGAGGACCTCGTGCGCGACTGGGATCGGCCCTATAGCCGCGAACAGGGCTGTTTCCCGCCGGGGGCGTTCCGCGTCGATAAATACTGGCCGCCGGTCAACCGGGTGGACAATGTCTATGGCGACCGCCACCTTGTCTGCACCTGCCCGCCGCTCGAGGATTATGCCGAGGCTGCGGAGTAGGTGCGCGTGCCGGGGATAGGGATTGCCCTATCCCCGCCCTACCTAGGCCAGATCGGCGAAATGGTCGCGCAGGGCGGCCCATGTCGCCTCACTCGCGGCGCAGAGCAGCAGCCCCTCGGTGATCGCGCAGTTGTAATCGCGCCCGTCGAGCATCCGCGCCACCCCGCCCGCGCGCTGGCAGATCAGCACGCCCGCCGCATGATCCCACGGGTTGAGCCGGTCCGACAGCGTGAAATCCACAGCACCCTGCGCCAGCAGCCGGTATTCGTGGCACGAACAGCGCAGCGCGGTGACCTGCCCGAGGGCAGCGAGGCGTGGATAGATCGCCTCTTGCCGGTCCTGCGCCATCAGCGCGGTGTGGATATAGCCGTGCAACTCCGCCAGCGCGCCCCCCGCCGAGGTGGTGGCCGCGCGCTCTGTGCCATTGGCCGCGATCAGCCGCGCGGGGGCGGTCTCGTCGGCAATGATCCAGTCATCGGATATCGGATCGTAGAGCAGGCCGAGCACCGGGCGGCCAAAGCGTGTGACCGCCACGATGACGCCAAAGAGAGGCAGCCCGTGGACGAAATTCCAGGTGCCGTCCACCGGGTCGATTATGATGGCAAGCTCTGCCTCGGCGACCTCGTCGCGCAGGCCCGGTTTCGCCGCCACCGCCTCTTCGCCGACGATGAGCGCGTGCGGAAAGAGCCGTTGCAGCCCGCGCGCGATCATCGCCTCGGCGGCGTGGTCGGCCTCTGTCACCAGATCACGCGGCCCTGATTTCGTCACCGCCTCGGCGCGCGAAATCGTGCGGAAGCGTGGCAGAACCTCGGTGCGCGCGGCGCGGCGGACGAGATTCACCAGCGCGCATTGCTGCGCCGGGCTGAGGGGCGCGGAAAGCGCGATGGGGAGCGAATCGGTCATGGGCAATCCTTCCTGTCTCGGGGGGTGATTGCCAGCCGGATGGCCTGAGTTCAACGCGGCGCTTTGGTCGCGGGCGTGGCGATACGGGTATTTGGACCAAGCAGAAGGCGCGGCGCTATTCCTGCGCGCGCAGCACGCGGGCGGGGCGCGCGGCGAGGGGCCCGAGGGCATGGCCAAGCCCCGCCAGAAGCGTGACGCCGGTGCCGCCCGCGATGATGCCGAGCGCCGAGGGCCAGATCACCGAAAATTCCGTTTCCATCACGAAGCGGCTGACCGCCCAGCCGCCCAAAATCCCCGCGCCCAGCGCCACAAGGCCTGCGGCGGCCCCGAGGATCAGCGCCCGCAGCGCCAGCCCCACGAGGATGCGCGCGCGTGTGGCGCCCAGCACCTTGAGGATCGCGGCCTCATGGCGGCGCGCCCGCGCATCCGCCGCCGCCGCGCCGATCAGCACCAGGAACCCGGTCAGAAGCGTGACCGAGGCCCCCCATGACGTGGCCGAGGCGAGGCTTGCCAGCAGGTCGGTCACGCGCAACAGCGCATCGCGCACGTTGATGGCGGTGACATTGGGATAGCGGTCGGTCACGTCGCGCAGGATCGCCTCTTCGGTGGCGGGGCTGTCGGCATAGACCGTGGCGATAAAGCTGTGCGGCGCGCCCGCCAGCGCCGAGGGGTTCATCAGCAAGATAAAGCCCATGCCGACGCTGGAGAAATCCACCTCGCGCAGCGAGGTGATCGGCGCGGTGATGTCGCGCCCGAGGATGTTCACGGTGATCTCGTCGCCGATCCCGATCCCCATCTCGGCGGCCTCTTCGGCGGCAAAGCTGAGCTGTGGCGGCCCGTCATAGCCCGCGCCCCACCACGCGCCTGCGGTGATCTTGGTGCGCGCGGGCAGCGCGCCCGCGTAGCTCACCGCGCGGTCACCCTCGACCACCCAGTGACCGGGGGCCACCTCGCGCGCGGGGCGGTCGTTGATGCGCGAGATGATGCCGCGCAGCATCGGTGCGTGATCGACGCGCGAGACGCCGGGATCGGTCTCGAGACGCTCAAGGAACCACGCCACCTGATCCTTTTGCAGATCGACGAAGAAAAACGACGGCGCGCGTTCGGGCAGATCGCCGGCGATGGCGCGGCGCAGGTTGCCGTCGATCTGTCCCACGGCGGCCAGCACCGACAGGCCCAGCCCCAGCGCCAGCATCACCGGCCCCGCCGTGCTGCCGGGGCCGCCGATCGCGCCCAGCGCCCAGCCCAGCGCGGGCCGCCCGCGCAGCCGGGGCCGCCACGCGCGCGCAGCCCCCACCACCGCTGCCGCCGCCAGCCACAGAAGCGCCCCCGCCCCGAGAATGCCCGCCGCCGTCCAGAGCGTGAGCCGCGGATTGCCCGAAAAGAGCGCCGCCGCCGTCACGAGGAGCGCAAAGAGCGCGGCGGTGGCCAGCACCCAGCGCCAGCCGGGCCAGCCCTCGTTGGCCCCTGTCGCGCCCCGATAGAGGGCGGCGGCGCGCACCTCGCGCACCCGCGCCAGCGGCCAGAGCGTGAAAATGAGCACGCTCAGCACCGAGTAGAGCGTGGCCTCGATCATCGGCGCGGGATAGGCCGCAAAGACCGCAGGCACCGGCAGCCGCGCGGATATGAGCGGCCCGAGCGCCACCGGCAGGCCCACGCCAAGGATCAGCCCGCCCGCGATGCCCAAGAGCGCCAGCACCGCGACCTGCAGGAAATAGATCATGAAAACAGTGGCCTGATCGGCCCCGAGCGTGCGCAGCGTGGCGATCACATGGACCTTTTCGGCGAGATAGGCGCGCAGCGCCGCCGAGATGCCCACGCCCCCCACGGCAAGCCCCGACAGCCCCACCAGCACCAGGAATGCGCCAAGCCGGGTGACGAATTCCGCCACGCGCGGGCTGGCGTTGCGGGCGTCGTTCCAGCGTGCGCCGCTGCCCGAAAGCTCTGCCTCGGCGCGGGCGGCGAGGGTGTCGAGATCGGCCCCCTCGGGCAGATCAAGCCGGTAGCGCGAGGTGAAAAGCGAGCCGGGCGAGAGCAGCCCCGAGCCATCGAGCGCCGATTTCGCCACGATGCTGCGCGGCCCGAGGCCAAAGCCCGCGCGCGAGGGATCGGGCTCTCGGGTGATCGTGGCCATGAGGATAAAGCGTTGATCGCCAAGGCGAAACCCGTCTCCCACCGCAATGCCGAGCCGCGTGGCAAGCACTGGCTCCATCACCGCGCCGGGCAGGCCGCCCGATCCGGCAAGCGCCGTGGCCAGCGCCATGTCGGGGGCAAGGCCAACCGTGCCGACGAGGGGATAGGCGGCATCCACCGCCTTGACCTGGGTCAGTTCCCGCGCCTCGCCCGCTACCGCCATCGACCGGAAATCGGCGATCTCGGAGAGGCGCGTGGCGGTGCCTTCCATCCATGCCCGCTCGGTTCGGGACGCAAACCGATAGGTCAGCTCGATCTCGGCATCGCCGCCCAGAAGCTCTGCGCCTTGGGTGGCCAGCCCCGTGCGCACCGCCTCGCGCAGGGTGCCGACGGCGGCGATGGCCGCCACGCCGAGGATCACGCAGCCCAGAAAGATGCGAAAGCCGCGCAGCCCGCCGCGCAACTCGCGCGCGGCAATCCGGGCCGCGACCGCCACGCTCATGCCGCCGCCGGGGCGATGCGCCCGTCGATCAGGCCGATCACGCGGTCACAGCGCGCGGCAAGGGCGGGATCGTGGGTGACAAGCACCAGCGTCGCGCCGTCGCGGTCGCGCAGCCCGAAGAGAAGATCGACGATCCCCGCGCCGGTGGCGCTGTCGAGATTGCCGGTCGGCTCGTCTGCGAGGATGAGATCGGGGCGCGGCACGGCGGCGCGGGCCAGCGCCACGCGCTGCTGCTCGCCGCCCGAAAGCTGTGCGGGGTAGTGGCCCGCGCGCGCGCCAAGGCCCACGGCGGTCAATTCCTCCATCGCGCGCGCGCGCGCATCGCGCCGCCCTGCGAGTTCGAGCGGGGTGGCCACGTTTTCCAGCGCCGTCATGGTGGGGATAAGGTGAAACGACTGGAACACCACGCCGACATGCGCGCGCCTGAGCCGCGCCAGCGCATCCTCGTTCATCGTGCCGAGATCCTCGCCAAAGGCGCGCACCGTGCCGCCCGTGGCGCGCTCCAGCCCGCCCATAAGCATCAGGAGCGAGGATTTGCCCGAACCCGACGGCCCGACAAGCCCGATTGTCTCTCCACGGTGGACATCGAGCGAGATCGCGCGAAGTATCTCGACAGGGCCGGTATTGCCATCGAGCGCAAGCCGGACATCGGTCAGGGACAAAAGGGGAGAGCTCATGCGGTCATGCCTGTTTTTCAAGTGTTTTCCAAGATATGGGGTGTCGCGGCACCTGGGCAAGGCGCTGGCGCTCATTCTCGGGCTGGCGGTCTCGGTGCCGCCGGTGCAGGCGGGCGGGCCGGTCACGGTGCTGGCGCTGGGCGACAGCCTGACGCAGGGATACGGGCTGCCGCAAGAGGACGGGCTGGTGCCGCAATTGCGCAGGTGGCTGGCGGAGCAAGGGATCGCCGCCGAGATCGTCAATGGCGGCGTGTCGGGCGATACCACGGCGGGCGGGGCCGCGCGGGTGGGCTGGAGCCTCACGCGCGAGGTGGACGCGATGATCGTGGCGCTGGGCGGCAATGACCTCTTGCGCGGGATCGACCCGGATGTGAGCCGCGCCAATCTCGATGCGATCCTGCGCGAGGCGGAGGCGCGCGATGTCGCGGTGTTGCTGGTGGGGATGCGCGCGCCGGGCAATTTCGGGGCCGATTACAAGGCCCGGTTCGATGCGATCTATCCCGAGCTTGCCGAAACGTATGGCACGCTGCTGGCCCCCGATTTCTTTGCCGGGCTGGGAGAGGGCGACCCGGCGTCGCTGCAACGGTTCTTTCAGCGCGACGGCATCCATCCCAACGCGACGGGCGTGGCGCGGATCGTCGCGGCGCTGGGGCCGCATGTGGCCGATCTGATCGCGGCGGTCGAGGCGGGCATGCCCAAATGAGAACGGGCCCCGCGAAGGGGCCCGGTTCAACCGTCTCGCCATGGGCGGGTGGTCCGCTCAGGCGAGCGAGAGGTTTGCTGCCGATTGACGACCGTCGCGGCCCGACTCGATGTCGAAGGTCACTTTCTGGTTGTCAGCAAGACCGGTGAGGCCCGCGCGCTCGACTGCGGAGATGTGGACGAAAACGTCCTTGCCGCCGCCATCAGGTGCGATAAAGCCGAAACCCTTGGTGGTGTTGAACCATTTCACTGTGCCAGTAGCCATTTGCCCTGAACTCCTATTGTATGCTGCCCGCTTTATTGCGGCAGCCCGGCTCGTCGTCGTGCAAGATCGAGTGACTGAGCCGTAGGGAACAGGTGGTCGATAGCCGTAACGTTAGCGAGAGCAATATGGGGCCAGTGCGCGGCAAACGCAAGGCGTATCGTGCAGCGGCGCGAGAATGTCACGAAATGGTCAAAGCACGGTGACGACGGTGCCGAGGGGCACGCGCTCGTAGAGATCCTGCACATGGGCGTTGATCATGCGGATGCAGCCATTCGAGACCGAGCGCCCGATGGAGGCGGGCTGATTGGTGCCGTGGATGCGGTAATAGGTGTCGCGCCCGTTCTGGAAGAGGTAAAGTGCGCGCGAGCCAAGCGGGTTCTCGGGCCCGCCGGGCTGCACATAGCGGTTGCCGATAAAGCGCTCGTAGGCCTGCGGCTCGCGGGCGATCATCTCGTCGGTGGGCCGCCATGTCGGCCATGTCTTCTTGGCGTCGATGGTGGCCGTGCCGGTGAATTCCAGCCCCGCGCGCCCGACACCGACACCATAGCGGCGCGCCTCGCCGGGGGCGGTCACGAAATACAGAAAATGCGCGCGCGGCAGCACGATCAGGTGCCCGACCGCGTAGGGACCGACGAAATTCACCTGTTGCGGCGCGAATTTCGGGTCAAGCTCGACGGCGCGGGCGGTGCCGGGTATCAGCGCGGGGGCGGCCAGCGCGGCCAGCCCCGAGGCGAGAAGGGAGCGGCGGTCGATCATGTCATGGCCTCCTTGCGAGCGGTGCTGGTGACTATATGGCGCGTCCGGGCGGTGATTTAAGTCAAATCGGGGTGAGCGCGGCAAAATTCTTGGTGCCGTGGCCCCTGCGTATCGAGTCGCTGCGCTCAGATCGCCGCCCAGTCGTCAAAGCGGAACGGCAGCGGGCGGCGATGCCAGGGCGGGCGCGGGTGGCGGGGGGCGGTCTTGCGGCGGGTCATGGTGTGGCTCCTGTTGCTGTGTGACATCGAGGTGGGGGCCACGCCGCACCGGCACCAGAGGCGATAGGGCGAATGTGAGCCGGTGTGAGAGGGGGCGCTCGAGCGCGCCCGGTGGTCAACATCCGGCACGCGGTGCCCGATGTGGCGCGGGGCGCGGCTGACTGTCGGCACTGGCCATGCCCGGCCATCCGGGGCATGACAGGGCATGGAACCCTGGATCATCCTCTCGGTTGCGGCGGCGGCGTTTCAGACGCTGCGCTTCATGCTGCAAAAGCATCTCAGCATGGGTGCGCTCAGCCCCGGCGGCGCGACGCTGGCGCGGTTTTTCTACTCTGCGCCGTTCGTGGTCACGCTGGTGCTCGGCTATCTCTGGGCCTCGGGTGCGGCCTGGCCCGGCTACACCCCGGCATTCTGGCTCTATGCGGTGACCGGCGGCCTGTCGCAGATCCTCGCGACGTGGTGCGTGGTGGCGTTGTTCGCCGAGCGCAATTTCGCCGTCGGCATCACCTTCAAGAAAACCGAGGTGGTGCAGACCGCCATCGTCGGCCTTGTCATCCTTGGCGACCGAATTTCGGTCTGGGGGATGGGGGCGATCGTGCTGGGCCTGGTGGGCGTCTTGATCCTGTCCGACACGCCGGGGCCGGAGGGGCGCTGGTGGCGGCGTCTGGGCAATCGCGCGGCGCTGCTCGGGCTGGCATCGGGGGCGTTTTTCGCCGTTTCGGCGGTGGGCTATCGCGGGGCCACGCTGGAGGTCGCAAGCGACGATGCGCTGTTGCGCGCGGGGCTGTCGCTGGCGGTGGTGACGGTGATGCAGGCGGCGGGGCTCGCGCTGTGGCTGATGTGGCGCGAGCCGGGGCAGGTGAGCCGCGTGATCGCCGCGCGGCGCACCGCCGTCTGGATGGGCCTCACCGGCATGGCCGGGAGCCTGTGCTGGTTCACCGCCTTCACGCTGGAAAACGCGGCGATGGTCTTTGCCGTGGGCCAGGTCGAGGTGATCTTTTCGCTGGCGGCCTCGGTGCTGTTTTTCGGCGAGCGGATCACCCGGCGCGAGGTCTGGGGGATCGTGCTCGTCACCCTGTCGGTGATCGCGGTGGTGATGTTGCGGTGAGGCGGGGCGGGTGTGGGCCGGGAGGGGGTGTTTGCATGCTTTCCCCCGCGCGGCTCATCGCATCCTATGGAATGGCAGCAACAGGCTCGAAACCGCCTCCTCCCTCACGCGGCCCCCGCCCCGTTGAGCCGCAGAAACAGGCTTTCCTCGTCGTCATTGCGGAAAAACGGCACCGAGGCGGGCGGCGTTCGGTCATGCGCGCGCGCGGCCACCTCGGCCAGCACCACCTCGGTGATGAAGGGCAGATCGAGGCTGCGCACCTCGGCCAAGGGCACCCATTGCAGGTGGCTCAGTTCCTCGCAGGCATCCGAGAAATCGTCGGGATCACCGGCAATGGCCTCGGCATGAACCAGAAAGAACCGCGCATCGAACCGGCGCGGGCGGCCCGGCGGGGTGATCGCGCGAAACACGAATTGCAGCGCATCGGCCACCGGCACGAGCCCGCGCGCGGCAAAGCCCGCCCAGTCGGGCGGCACCGCGCTGGGCCATGTGCCGGGCGCGCCGAGGGCAAGGCCGGTTTCCTCCCACAACTCGCGGATGGCGGCGGCGGCGAGCGCATGCGCGAGATCGCCCGCGCAATCCTCGCGCAGCCGCTCGGCACAAATCGGCGGCAGGGGCCGCGCAAGCGGCACGCCCGCATCGCTCGCATCGACCGCGCCGCCGGGAAACACCACCTTGTTGGGCATGAAGGCCGCCGTCGCCCCGCGCTGCCCCATCAACACATGCGGCGCGCCTGCGCGCTCGCGCAGCACGATCACCGTGGCTGCATCGCGCACCGGCACCGCGCCTGTCTGCGTGTCATTCATATGCCCCTCCTGACGTGGCGGCGCGTCAGTCACCGCCCCCGAACCCATGCATCCTCTTGGCCCATTGTAACCCGACCATCGCCCCCTTGAGCCGGGGCAGAAGGTAGAGCGACAGCGCGATGGTGCCAACAGCGAATGTGGTAAACAAGACCAGCGGCTCGGGCCGCCACGTCTCGAACACGATCATCAGGAGCGGGGCCATCAGATGCCCCACGATCAGGATGGTGAGGTAAGCGGGGCCGTCATCGGCGCGCTGATGGCTGAGATCCTCGCGGCAGACCGGGCAATGATCGCGCACGGTGAGATAGCTGCGCAACAGCGGGCCGCTGCCGCAATTGGGGCATTTGCCGCGAAAGCCGCGCAGCATGGCGCGGCGGGTGTTGCGCTCGGCCCCGGTGATCTCTGTTACGGTGGTGTCGCGCATGTATATCCCCTCGCGGCTGGTTGCGCAAACATGACTCGCCATGCGCATAATTTGAAGGTGACAGCCTGTCCTTGCGGCGTGATGTCGCGCGCGGGCGGCAGAAACTTGCAAAATAAACGGGCAGTCCGCGCCGGAACGCCGTGGGAGATGCGTATCAGCTTGCAGGTGCGCAGGAAAGAGGCTGCACCGCGACCATGACAGGACACACCCCAAGGAGGGATCACGATGAAACATACCGGGCTGATGGCAGGGCTGGCACTGGCAATAGCGCTGGGCGGGCTGAGCGAGGCGCGCGCGCAGATGCAGGGCGAGGGCCAAACTGGCGGCATGGGAGCTGGCGGCATGGGGTCTGGGATGCACGGCATGGCGGGCGGCGACATGGCCACGCGCTTCGCCGAGGCCGATGCCGATGGCGATGGCAAGGTATCGCGTGACGAGATGGTGGCGCGCATGACCGCGCAGGCGACCGAGCGTGTCGAGGCGCGCGCGGATCGCATGATCGCTCATCATGATGCCGATGGCGACAAGATGCTGACGCTGGAGGAAATGCAGTCCGGCATGGGCGGGCGCATGTTCGGGCGGCTCGACGCCGATGGCGACGGCATGATCTCGCGCGAGGAATTCGCCAAGATTCGCGAGATGCACCAGATGCAGGGGCGCGGTCAGGGTGGCCATCACGGTGCCGGGCAAGGTGGCAAGCATGGCGGCAAGCATGGCGGCCAATATGGCGGCCAACAGGGCCGCATGAGCCATCACGGCATGGGTATGGGTGAGGGTGGCGTGGTCATCCACAATCACTATTACCAGAACTGAGCCATTCGCCCGCCGCCCGTGACACGGCCCCTGACACGGCTTGTGACATGGGCGGCGCGGCCCTAGCCTGATGCGCATGACCATGCCGCTTGATGACCGCAGCGACCTGCCCGACGAGGATTTGCTCGCGGCCTTTGCCGCGGGCGAGGCGGCGGCGGCGCGGGTGCTGACGCTGCGGCTTGTGCCGCGGGTGCTGGCCCATGCCGCGCGGCTTCTGGGCAACCGGGCCGAGGCCGAGGAGGTGGCGCAGGAGGCGATGCTGCGGCTTTGGCGGCAGGCCCCGCACTGGCGCGCGGGCGAGGCGCGGGTCACGACATGGCTTTACCGGGTGGTGGCCAACCTGTGCATCGACCGGCGGCGTCGGGCGCGCGGCGGCACGGTGGCGCTCGACGCCGTGGCAGAGCCGCCCGATCCCGGCCCCGACGCCCCCGCGCGGATGCAGGACGCCGCCCGCGCCGAGGCATTGCAGGCCGCGCTCGCGGATTTGCCCGAACGACAGCGGCAGGCGGTGGTGCTGCGCCATATCGAGGGGCTGGCCAACCCCGAGATCGCCGCGATCATGGAGACCACCACCGAGGCGGTCGAAAGCCTGACCACGCGCGGGCGGCGCGCGCTGACGGCGGCGCTCGTCATGCGCAAGGAGGATCTGGGATATGTCGATGACTGACAAGGACAGGCAGGAGCAGGCGGCGCTGGAGCCGTTCTTTGCCGCCGCGCAGCGCGCGGCACCCGCCCCGTCGCCCGATTTGCTGGCGCGGGTGCTGGCGCAGGCAGAGGCCGAGCAGGCGCGGTTTGCGCCCCCCCGGCCCCGGCAACGGCCATGGCTCGGGCTTACCGCGCGCATCCGGCAGGGGCTGGGCGGCTGGCCCGCGCTGGCGGGGCTGGCGGCGGCGGGGCTGGCGGGGGTGTGGATCGGGCTGGCGCTGCCCGAGGTTGTGATCGCAGGCGGCGAGGCCGATTACCTGGTCGATGTCGCGCCCGATATCGCCTTTGATACAGCGGGGGATTTCTGATGTCGCAAGAGATATCACAGGGGCGCGGCTGGCGGATCGTGCTGATCGTGTCGCTGGCGTTCAACCTCGCCGTTGCGGGGGCGATCGGCGGCTGGGTGCTGCGCCACGGGATCGGGCCTCATGGGCGCGATGCACCGCATTCCGCGCGGCTGGCAAACCTTGGCGGGCCGCTTACCCATGCGCTCAATGCCGGTGGGCGCGCCGCCATCGCCGCGCGGCTGCGGGCACAGAGCGCGGCGCATGAGGCCCGCCGCGCGGCGCTGCGCGAAGGCTTCGACGCGCTGCTGGGGGATCTGCGCGCAGAGCCGTTTGATCCGGCGCGGGTGGCCGCGCGTCTTGAGGCGCAGCGCGCGCAGGTGGCGGGCCGGTTCGAGGCCGGGCACGCCGCGTTGGTGGCGCATCTCGCACAGCTAAGCGCGCCCGAGCGCGCCGCCTATGCCGACCGGCTCGAAGAGCAGGTGAGCCGCTGGCGGCATCATGACGGGCACCATCGCCGGGGCACGCCCTGAGCGGAGCGCAGACCGCCCAATACCCCCGCCACGGGTGCCGCGGCCCGGATTCGGGGCAAAGCCGGGGCTGGTCATCGTGGTCGGGCGCGGCTATGAAATCGCCCATGTTGAACATGATCGAACATGGCCACGCCACCGACGCGCCCGGATTGCTGATTGCACACGGGCTTTATGGCTCGGCGCGCAACTGGGGCGTGATCGCGAAACGGCTGTCGGAAGGCCGCCGCGTGGTCGCGGTGGATATGCGCAACCACGGCAACAGCCCGTGGTTCGACACGCATGGCTACGAGGACATGGCGGGTGACCTCGCGCAGGTGGTGCGCGCCCTGGGTGGCGCGTGGGATGTGCTGGGCCATTCGATGGGCGGCAAGGCGGCGATGATGCTGGCGCTGCGCCACCCGGATCTGGTGAACCGGCTGATCGTGGCCGATATCGCGCCGGTGGCCTATCCGCATTCGCAGATACAATATGTCGAGGCGATGAAATCGGTCGATCTTGGCACGGTGGAGCGGCGCTCGGACGCGGGCGCGCAGCTATTGGAGGTGGTGGACAATCCCGACCTCGTGCCGTTCTTCCTCCAATCGCTCGACGTGAAGGCCCGGCGCTGGATGCTCAACCTTGATACGCTGGCGCGCGAAATGCCGAAAATCCTCGGCTTTCCAGAGGTGTCGGCGGTCTATGACGGCCCCACGCTCTTTCTCGGCGGGGCAGAGTCGGACTATATCGCGCCCGCGCATCGCCCGGCGATCAATGCGCTCTTTCCCGCCGCCCGTTTCGCGCGCATCCCCGGCGCGGGCCATTGGCTCCACGCCGAAAAGCCGCGCGAATTCGAGGCGGCGGTGCGTGGGTGGCTCGACAGCTAGGCGCGCTCAGCGGTCCTCGTAGAGCCTTGCAGCCACCAGCCATGTCACCGGAATGGCCGCCACAAAGCCAAGCGCGGCGGCGATCAGGATCGGGCGCACCGTGTCCTGCCCCATCACCAGCGCGGCGATGACCGCAGAGCCGGCAAGGGTGGAGCCGATGAAGAGATGCAGGATGAAACCAAGGCGCAGCATTGGAGGTCTCCGGGGGTTGAGGCGCGTCGTGGCACAGGATAGCGGCCGCGCCGGGCGGGTGCCTTGATCTGGGTCAGGCCAGAATCGCAATTGCGACGCCCCATGTCGCGCTGTATCAAGGCACCATGCAAACAGGAGACAGACATGAAATACGTTATCGTTGCGCTGGTGGCCTTGGCGGGCCTTGCGGGGTGTGAAACCGTGGAGGGCGCTGGGCAGGACATCCAGAAAGCCGGAAAGGCGATCCAGAAAACGGCGAACTGAGCCGGGCGGGCGGGGGAAACCCCGCCCTAGCTATCCATCTTCAAGGCCGAGATGAACGCCTCTTGCGGAATCTCGACCTTGCCGAACTGGCGCATCTTCTTCTTGCCGGCCTTCTGCTTTTCCAACAGCTTCTTCTTGCGCGTCGCATCGCCGCCATAACACTTGGCGGTCACGTCCTTGCGCAACGCCGAGAGCGTCTCGCGGGCGATGACCTTGCCGCCGATGGCCGCCTGAATGGGGATCTTGAACATGTGGCGCGGGATCAGGTCCTTGAGCTTCTCGCACATGGCGCGGCCCCGCATCTCGGCGCGGTCGCGATGCACCATCATGGACAGCGCGTCCACCGGCTCGTCATTCACAAGCACCTGCATCTTCACCAGCTTGTCCTCGCGGTAGCCTTCTAGCTGATAGTCAAAGCTGGCATAGCCCTTGGTCACCGATTTCAGCCGGTCGTAGAAATCGAACACCACCTCGTTGAGTGGCAGATCATAAACAACCATCGCCCGCGCGCCAGCATAGGTCAGGTCCATCTGGATGCCGCGCCGGTCCTGACACAGCTTGAGCACGTCGCCAAGATAGTCGTCGGGCACCAGGATCGTGGCCTTGATGCGCGGCTCCTCGACGCGTTCGATCAGCGAGGGGTCGGGCATGTCGGCGGGGTTGTGCAGGTCGATGCGCGTTCCGTCGCGCATGTAGAGGTGATAGATCACCGACGGCGCGGTGGTGATCAGCTCGATATCATACTCGCGCTCGATCCGGTCGCGGATCACCTCGAGGTGCAAGAGCCCCAGGAACCCGCAGCGAAAGCCAAAGCCGAGCGCGGCAGAGCTTTCCATCTCGAAGCTGAACGAGGCATCGTTGAGGGCAAGCTTGTCGATGGCGTCGCGCAGATCCTCGAATTGCGACGAATCCACCGGGAAGAGGCCACAGAACACCACCGGCACCGAGGGTTTGAACCCCGGCAGCGCCTTGGCGCATTGGCGTTTTTCGTGGGTGATCGTGTCGCCCACCTTGGTGTCGCGCACCTGCTTGATCGAGGCGGTGATGAACCCGATCTCGCCCGGCCCCAATTCCTCGACCACGGTCATCGCCGGGCGGAACACGCCGATGCGTTCCACGTTATAGGTGGCCCCGGTCTGCAACATGCGGATGCGGTCGCCCTTCTTCATGACGCCGTCCATGATCCGCACCAGCACCACCACGCCGAGATAGAGATCGTATTTGCTGTCCACCAGCATCGCCTTCAGGGGCGCGTCGCGGTCGCCCTTGGGCGGCGGCAGATGGGCGATGACTGCCTCCAATGTCTCGCGGATCCCCTCGCCGGTCTTGGCCGAGACGGGGATCGCGCCGGAGGCGTCGATGCCGATCACCTCCTCGATCTGCTCTGCGGTGCGCACGATATCCGAGGCGGGCAGGTCGATCTTGTTGAGCACCGGCACAAGCTCGTGGCCCGCGTCGATGGCCTGATAGACATTGGCCAGCGTCTGCGCCTCGACCCCTTGGGTCGAATCCACCACCAGAAGCGAGCCCTCGACCGCGCGCATCGAGCGCGAGACCTCGTAGGCGAAATCCACATGCCCCGGCGTGTCGATGAGGTTGAGCACGTATTGCTGGCCGTCGAGCGCGCTATAGTCGATGCGTACGGTGTTGGCCTTGATGGTGATGCCGCGCTCGCGCTCGATATCCATCGAGTCGAGAAGCTGCTCCTTCATGTCCCGCTCGGCGACCGTATCCGTCATCTGGATCAGCCGGTCGGCAAGCGTGGATTTACCGTGGTCGATATGCGCCACGATGGAGAAATTGCGGATCTGGCTGAGCGGTGTCATGGCTTTGGCATATGGCGGGGAACGGGGGGTTGGTCAAGGTGGGACGGGTGTGGGGCCGCTTTACGATTGCGGGATGAGGAAACGCAAACTACGGTAGGGGGCCAGCCGGGAGAGCCAAGATGTTGCGGGAACGTGTCGGGGATTTCATTTGGGAGCACTATCAGTGTCACGAGTGGAAACACGCGAGCGCGATCCTGTCACAGGATTTTCCCGAGGAGTGGCGCGACATTTTGGACGTGCTGCGCGCCTTTCGCTTGCGGCGGTCGTGGATTGCCACCGGTGGCGGCAGCAAATCGAAGGTGTCAGGGTTCATCGACTCGTTTCTTTATGGGCGCGGCTGGTCGGAGAAGAAATTCGAGACAGGCGTGATGCTCGATGGACAACGGCTTGACTCGCCCACCCATCAGATCGACTGTTACCGCAACGGCGTGGCACTTGAGATCGAGTGGAACAACAAGGATCCGTTTTTCGACAGAGATCTTAACAACTTCCGCCTGCTCTTCGATCTGCGCGCGGTCAGCGTCGGGGTGATCATCACGCGCGCCGACGAATTGCAACGAATTTTCAAGGAAATCGGGCGAGGATCATCCTATGGTGCCTCGACCACCCACATGTCCAAGCTTCTGCCCAAGATCGAAGGGGGCGGCGCTGCGGGCTGTCCGCTTCTGGTCTTCGGGATCACAGCGGCACTTTACCAGGAGACTGACTGATGAGCGATGCGAACGCCGATTTTCTGACTTTCGCGGCGGGACGCAAGTTCCAGACGATCCTCGCCGATCCGCCCTGGCAGTTCCAGAACCGCACCGGCAAGATGGCTCCCGAGCACAAGCGCCTGTCGCGCTATCCCACGATGACGCTCGACGCGATCTGCGATCTGCCGGTCGAGGCGGCCGCGGGCGATCCGGCGCACCTTTATCTCTGGGTCCCAAATGCGCTTTTGCCCGACGGCCTGAAGGTGATGGAGCATTGGGGCTTCAAGTATAAGAGCAACATCATCTGGTACAAGACGCGCAAGGATGGCGGGCCGGACCGGCGCGGCGTGGGGTTCTATTTCCGCAATGTGACGGAAGTGCTCTTGTTCGGGGTGCGCGGCAAGAATGCGCGCACTCTGGCACCGGGGCGCTCGCAGGAGAATATCCTGTGCACGCAGAAACGTGAACACAGCCGCAAGCCCGACGAGCAGTATGACCTGATCGAGCGGTGCAGCTTCGGCGCACGGCTGGAGATGTTCGCCCGTGGCCCGCGTCCGGGCTGGGAGGTGTGGGGCAACCAGGCTGAGCATTACGAGCCGACCTGGGATACCTATGCCAACCATTCGCAGGCCAATGTGGTGCGGCTGCGCCGGTAGAGGGCCGCTGAGGGCCTCAGGGCGGGCTGCCAGACGGTGAACCCGGTTGCGCTGCCGCGCTCTCCCCGGCGGTCTCGACATACCATTCCTGCGCCGCCGCCAGCGCCACCGGCGAGCCGGTGGGCGACACGCCCACATAGGCCCCGGTCTCGTCCACCGGCACCGAGGGCCGCCGCGTCATCCGCCATGCCGCATAACCCGCGATGAGCGTGAACAGCGCCGCGAGAAACAGCCAGAACCCGTGCGGGCCCACGACCTCCATCAACTGGCCGGTGACCATCGGCCCGAAAATCGCCCCTATCCCGTAGACAAAGACCAGCCCGCCCGAGGCGGCGGCCATGTCCTCGACCTCCAGGAAATCGTTGGTATAGGCGATGAACAGCGAATAAAGCGGCGACGCCATGCCCCCCATGACAAGGCCCAGCACCAGCAGGGTCTTGAAATCGGAGCCGAGAAACGCGCCGATACCGGTGCTCACCGCGCCGATGACCGAGACACCGAGAATGAGCCAGCGCCGGTCCATCCGGTCCGACAGCCACCCGATCGGCATCTGACAGATCATCGACCCGATGAAAATCGACGCCACGAAACCGCTGATCTGGCCCACGCTCAGCCCGGCCCTCGCCCCGTAGACCGAGGCCATGCCGAACTGCGCCGCGAAAATCCCGCCAAGGATCAACATGCCGACGCTCGCGAGCGGCGAACTGCGGTAAAGCTGGCGCAGGGTCATCGGCTTGTCGGTCGCGAAGGCGGGCGTGGGCGAGGCCGATAGCAGGATCGGCGCAAAGCTGAGCGAGACGAGGATCGAGGGCACCACGAACAGCAAAAACCCCGCCGCATCGCCGAGATTCATCAGGCCCTGTGCCGCGATGATCCCCGAGGTCTGCGCGATCATGTAGGCCGACAGGATCTTGCCCCGCGTGGCGTTGGTCGCGGCGTTGTTGAGCCAGCTTTCGGCCGTCACGTAAACCCCCGACAGGCAGAACCCGAGCAGAACCCGGATCGCCGTCCAGCTATAGGGATCGGTCAGCACCGGAAACGCGATCAGCCCCGCTGAGATGAACGAGCCAAGCGCCGCGAAGACCCGCACATGCCCGACCCGGCGGATCATCTCGGGCGTCATCCGGCTGCCGATCAGAAAGCCCAGGAAATAGGCCGAGGTGATGATCGAGAGTTGCAGCGTGCCAAAGCCCTCGATGCCACCGCGCACCCCCATCAGCGTGGCCTGCATCCCGTTGCCGATCATCACCAGCATCATGCCCAGCAAAAGCGCCCAGACCGAGCCGAGAACCTTGAACATCGCGCGCGCCTCCTTTTGCCTGACGGCCCTTTTCCGGTGGTGCCGCTACACCGCGCATTTGGTGCGTCAAACCGGATTTGCCATCCCGTCCCCTCACCCCGGCCGGCGTGAATCTGCGGCGGGCCGAGGTGCGGGCTCTGGCACTTTGGGCACGGGGCGGTTACATGCGGGCAACAGCACACACAGGCGACAAAGGCAGTCCGGCACGATGGCACGTCACCTCATCACCTCCGCGATCCCCTATATCAACGGGATCAAGCATCTGGGCAACCTGGTGGGCAGCCAGCTTCCCGCCGATCTCTTTGCCCGCTACTGCCGCGCGCGCGGCCATGAGGTGCTGTTTCTCTGCGCCACCGACGAACACGGCACCCCCGCCGAACTGGCCGCCGCCAAGGCGGGGCAACCGGTGGCCGAATATTGCGCCGAGATGTGGCAGGTGCAAAAGCGGCTCTCGGATGGCTTTCGCCTCAGCTTTGATCATTTCGGGCGCTCCTCCAGCCCGCAGAACCACCGCCTGACCCAGCATTTCGCCAAGCGCCTGCATGAGCAGGGCCTGATCCGCGAAGTGTCGGAAACGCAGATGTATTCGCCCACCGACGGGCGCTATCTGCCCGACCGCTATATCGAGGGCACCTGCCCCAATTGCGGCTTCGAGTCCGCGCGCGGCGATCAATGCGACAACTGCACCAAGCAGCTTGACCCGGTCGACCTCATCAACCCCCGTTCGGTCATCTCGGGTGCGACCGATCTTGAGATGCGCGAGACCAAGCACCTTTACCTGTGCCAGTCACAGATGAAGGACGAGCTTGAGGCGTGGATCGACAGCAAGACCGATTGGCCGATCCTCACCACCTCGATTGCGAAAAAATGGCTGAACGATGGCGAAGGCCTGCAGGATCGCGGCATCACCCGTGATCTGGATTGGGGCATCCCGGTGCGGCGCGGCGACGAGGATTGGCCGGGGATGGCGGGCAAGGTGTTCTACGTCTGGTTCGATGCCCCCATCGAATATATCGCCTGCGCGCAGGAATGGGTCGATGCGGGCAAGGGCACGGATTGGGAACGCTGGTGGCGCACCGACAAGGGCGCCGATGATGTCCGCTATACGCAGTTCATGGGCAAGGATAACGTGCCCTTTCACACGCTCGGCTTTCCCGCCACGATCCTTGGATCGCGAGAGCCGTGGAAGCTGGTCGATTACATCAAATCGTTCAATTACCTGAATTATGACGGTGGCCAGTTCAGCACCTCGCGCGGGCGCGGCGTGTTCATGGATCAGGCGCTTGACATTCTGCCCGCCGATTACTGGCGCTGGTGGCTCTTGAGCCACGCGCCCGAAAGCTCGGATTCCGAGTTCACATGGGAGAATTTTCAGGCCAGCGTGAACAAGGATCTGGCGGATGTTCTGGGCAATTTCGTCTCTCGCGTGACCAAGTTCTGCCGCTCGAAATTCGGCGAGGCGGTGCCCGAGGGCGGATCATATGGCCCACAGGAAGAGGCGCTGATCGCCCGCCTGAGCACCCGCATCCGCGAGTATGAGGCGCATATGGAGGCGATGGAGGTGCGCAAATCCGCCGCCGCGCTGCGCGCCATCTGGGTCGAGGGCAACGAATACCTGCAAGAGGCGGCGCCGTGGTCCACCTTCAAAGCCGACCCCGAGCAAGCCGCGATGCAAATCCGCCTCGCGCTCAACCTCATCCGCCTCTACGCGGTGCTGTCTGCCCCCTTCATCCCCGACGCGGCGCAGGCGATGGTGACGGCGATGCAGACCGGCGATGATGGCTGGCCAGACGATGTGCCCGCCGCGCTCGATGTGCTGAAACCGGGGCACGCCTTCACCACGCCCGAGGTGCTCTTCTCCAAGATCACCGACGAGGCGCGCGAGGATTGGCAGACGCGGTTCGCGGGCCAGCGGACCTAGCGTTCGACACCGGACACGAAGAGCCCGATGCTGCACGGGGGACGTTTCTGGCCTGACGCGGACGTTGAAGTATTACCCCGCGCGGAACAAGGCGCGCTTGCGCGCCGCCGCGCGAGCGCCCGTCCGCCCCCTCGGGCGGGCGCTTTTGCAACGCTGCAACCCTCACAAGCGTTCAAGTATTTTGCCCCATAAAGCGCATTCCACAGAGGTTGCAGCGCCCACCCGGCGGACGGGCACCCGCGCGGCTCATCGCATCATATCGAATGGCGGCTGAAGGCCCCTCACGACGCCTACCGCACCGCATTGCGCAACATGGCAGGCCGGAGCATCATTGGGCAACATCTGTGAGATGTCGAACACTCGCGGCGAGGCAGCGGCCTTTTCAAGGGCCATTGCCCTCACCGGTGCGATCCCGGCTGCGCCCGGTCAGCCGTCCGATCAGGAACGAGGTGCGCGGCGACCAGATATAGCTGGTGCGCGTCTCGGCGGCAGGCCGCATCCGCATCCGTATGAGGCCGAATACCACGAGCAGGCCGTGGCCCATCGCGATCATGTAGAACATCGCGGGCGGGCCATAGGCCTCGATCAGCGTCGAGGCCATGAGCGGCGCCGCCATCGCCCCCACGGCAAAGAAGAACATCAGCGCCGCCGATAGCTCAACCCGCTCATGCGCCTCGGCGAAATCATGGGCATGGGCCGCCGAGGTCGAGTAGATCGGAAAGGTGGTCATGCCGAAGAAGAACGCCGTGGCGAGGATACCGGGGGTGCCCAGCCCCTCGATGGTGGCGGTCGACAGGCACGACAGGATCGCCGCGAGCGACAGGCCGATGAGCACCCAGCGGCGGTCATAGCGGTCCGCCAGCCAGCCCACCGGGTATTGCGCCACCGCCCCGCCGAGGACGAAAACCGCCAGGAACCCGGCGATCTGGTCGATGGCGAGGCCGACCTGCTGGCCATAAAGCGGCCCGACCATGCGGAACGAGGCCGATGAGAGCGCCGCCACCAGCACGCCCGCCGTGGCCAGCGGCGAGCAGGCAATGAGCAGCATCGGGCGCAGGCGCGGGGCTTCGGGCGTCTCGGGCTCGCGCAGACGCGACAGGGTGAGCGGCAAAAGCGCCGCGCAACACAGCATGGCCAGCAGGTTGTAGGAGACATAGGCCGCTGGGGACAAAACCGAAATCAGCAATTGCGCGGCTAGCGACGCGCCCATGTCCACCACCCGGTAGACGCCCATCGTGCGGCCGCGCGTCTCGTTGGTGACCTTGGCCTGCAACCATGCCTCGATCACCGTGTAGCACCCCGCCACACACAGCCCCGACGCCACTCGCATCAGCGCCCAAGCATAGGGGTCGGTGACCATCATATGCGCCAGAAGCCCGATGGCCCCGGCGGCGGTAAAGGCGGCAAAGGCGCGCGAATGGCCGATACTGCCCATGAGGCGCGGTGCGAACCAGCACCCGATGAAAAACCCCACGAAATGCGCCGATCCGAGCAGGCCGATCTCGGCGGTGGAAAACCCCAGCGTGAGGCCCGAAAGCGCATCGAGCGGCCCGACGCCGCCGGTCGAGAGTTGCAACAGCACGACCGACAGGAAGAGAGCGGCGAAGGAAATGATGAGGCGCATGATGCCCAGCATCGCAGGCGCACCCCGCAAGGCCCGCGCGTTTTCGACATGCCGGTGTCGGTTTCGGGTCCGGCGCGGATATCTTGCCCCGGTCCCCCTGCTTTCCAGTCCGGGCGTGTCGCCCTTCCCACCCGGCGCATGGGCGAGGATGGCGCGGGGCTGGTCATCGCGGCGCTGATGTGGTCCCTGTTGTGGATATGCGAGAAGGAGGATGGATATGATGCAAGTGAACCCCGAGAGATTTCTGGCCGATCTGCACCGGCTGCGCGCATTCGGCGCGGCGGGGGTGGGGCGCGGCGTGGTGCGCCCGGCGTTTTCCGAGGCCGATCTGGCGGCGCGCACGTGGCTCGCGGGCGAGATGCGGGCGGCGGGGCTGGCGGTGCATGTCGATCCGGTGGGCAATCTCTTTGGCCTGGCCGAGGGCCGCTCGATCCTTCTGGGCAGCCATACCGACAGCCAGCCCGAGGGCGGCTGGCTCGATGGCGCGCTGGGCGTGATCGCGGCGCTGGAGATCGCGCGGGCGGCGCAGGACGCGGGCGGGCCGCCGGTCTCGGTGGTGTCGTTCCAGGACGAGGAGGGGCGCTTTGGCGTCACCACCGGAAGCGCGATCTGGGCGGGGATGCTGGCGCTCGACGATGCCGACCGGCAGACCGACCGCGACGGCGTGAGCTTTGCCGAAGCGCGGGCGGCGATCGCCGGGGAGGCGGGGGAGTTCGTCGATCCGGGGCAATTCTCGGGCTTCATCGAGATGCATATCGAGCAGGGACCGTGGCTATATGAGGCGGGCGAGGCGGTGGGGGTGGTCACCGATATCGTCGGTATCCGCGACATGCGCATCACGCTGGAGGGCGAGCAGAACCACGCCGGCACTACGCCGATGCACCGCCGCCGCGACGCGTTCCAGGGGCTGGCTCGGTTCAACGCGTTGCTCAACGAGCGGCTGGCGGGGGTGGTCACGCCGCAGACGGTGTGGACCATCGGCCATGTGCGGTTGCACCCGGACGCGCATTCCAT
Organism: Roseovarius sp. MBR-78; assembly: GCF_040547535.1. Lineage (NCBI taxonomy): Bacteria > Pseudomonadati > Pseudomonadota > Alphaproteobacteria > Rhodobacterales > Roseobacteraceae > Roseovarius > Roseovarius sp. MBR-78. The sequence continues at coordinate 192,131 of NZ_JBEPPX010000002.1, read as the reverse complement.
CGTGCCGGGCCGGGCCACGTTCTCGATGCAATGGCGCGATGGCGACGCGGGCAGGCTGGCCCGGATGGAGGAGATCATCCGCGACACCGCGGCCGAGGTGGCGCGCGAGATGGGGTTGGGGCTGAGTTTCGGCGATCTTCTGGGGCTGGAGCCGATGCCCACCGATGCGCGGCTGCGCGAGGCGCTGTGCGGGGCCGCCGAGGCGGTGGCGCCGGGGCGCTGGCGGCAGATGCCATCGGGCGCGCTGCATGACGCCACCAACGTGGCGCGGCTGATGCCCTCGGCGATGCTGTTTGTCCCCTCGATCGACGGGATCAGCCACGCATTCGCCGAGGATACCGCCGAGGCGGATCTTGTGGTGGGGCTGGAGGTGCTGGCGGGGGCGGTGGCGCGGCTGGGGTGAGGCAGATCAAGCCTTTTGCGCGACTTGCATTGATCTGGATCATGGGCGGCGCGCCCTTGCTGTCTTTTTACTTTGGCAGGGAAGAGGATCATGGGTCAGACAGAGGAGGCTGCCGGACATGTGGTATGAATTGCAGAACGGGTCGATTTCCAACCGTCAGCGGCTTGCCATGCAGAAGCGCCCGCCGGGGGCGCTGTGTGAGTCGCGGCTAATGGATCGGTGCACCGGGTGCGGGGATTGCGTGGAGGTATGCCCGAAGCAGATCATAGGCCTCGATGACGCGCGTTTGCCGGTGGTGATCGCGATGGAGACCTGCGGGCAGTGCGGGCTTTGCGCGGATGTCTGCACCCACGGGGCGATCAATCTGACACTGGAAACACGGCTCGGGCTGAAGCGCATCATGAAAGAGGATACGCCGGTGGTCAGCCTGCGCTGAGGCCTTGTGCTTGCCGGGCCGTCGTCGTCGGGCGTGACCGGGCGATCTCGTGCGGCTGGAGATCCTCGGCTCAGGCCCGAGGATGACAGCGGCATGTCAGCCCCAAGCCACATCCCCCAGAAAAATATATCCCGCGCCGTAGATCGTCTTGATGAGGCGGGGGTTTTTCGGGTCTTCGCGCAGCTTGGTGCGCAGGCGCGAGATGCGCACGTCCATCGCCCGGTCAAAGCTTTCGCCCGCCGCGCCGCCGAGTGCCTCCTGCATCGCTTGCCGCGAGATGAGCCGCTTGGGGCGTTCAAGAAACAGCCGCAGCACCTCGCCCTCGGCATGGGAAAAGGGCGTCTCTGACCCGGTCTCGTCCTCCAGAACATAGCGATCAAAATGCGCCACCCAGCCGCCAAAGCGCGCCACCTCGCCGGTGGCGGGCGCGGGCGTGCCCCGGCGCAGGCGGGCGCGGATGCGCGCCACCACCTCGGCGGGGTCAAACGGCTTGATGATGTAGTCATCCGCGCCCAGCTCCAGCCCGGTCACCCGGTCCTGCACCTGCGCGCGCCCCGATATGATGATGACGGTCGCGCCCTGTTCCAGCGCCAGCCGGTGCACAAGGCTGAGCCCGTCGCGGTCGGGCAGCGACAGGTCGACCAGGCAGACATCGGGATTGGTGCGGCGCAGCGCGGCCTCGAACTCGGTCGCGCGGCCAAAGGCCATGGTGCGAAATCCGGCCTCTTCCAGCGCCTCGGCGAGCATGGTGCGGATCGCGGGTTCGTCGTCGAGGATGGTCACGAGCGGGACGGGGGTCATCGGCGGTCTCCGGTGGACAGGGCGGCGTCAAGCTGTGCGGCGGTAAAGGGTTTGCGCAGCACCGGGGCGACGCGGGCGGCGGCGCGGTGAAGCGGGTCTTCGGGCGGCAGCGAGGTCATCAGCACCAGCGGGCAGGCGGCGGGGCGCGGCAGGGCGGCAAGGTCAATGCCGGTGCGCGCGCCCTCGAGCACGATATCAGACAGGATGGCGGATATCTCGGGCAAGTCGCCCAGGATTTCGGCGGCCTCGTCCACGCCTGCGGCCTCGATCACGCTATGGCCCGCGGCGCGCAGCATGTCGCGCAGCGCCGAGCGCAGGTCGGGGCTGTCCTCGACCAGCAGCACTAGGCCGGGGGGGCGCGCATCGCCCGCAGGCCGCAGCGGCAGGCGCAGCGTGACGCGCCCGCCCGTGTCGGTATTGCCCAGCGTGATGCGCCCGCCCGCGAGCTTGGTCATGTCATAGACCATCGCGAGGCCAAGGCCCGAGCCCTCGCCGCCCTTGGTGGTGAAGAACGGATCGAGCGCGTGTTCGAGCGCCTGCGCCGAGAAGCCGGGGCCGGTATCGCTCACCGTGAATTCGATCCATGTTTCCTGCACCGGGCGCACGGTGAGCGTGATCCGGCCGTGATGCGCGCAGGCGTCGCGGGCATTGAGAACGAGGTTGAGCAGCGAATCCTGCAACATGCCGGTATCGAGCAGGATGCGCCCGCAGGGGGCGGACTCGATATGCAGCGCCACGCCCGAGGGCAGGGCCGAGCGCGCCAGCGTGTCGAGATCGGCGAGGAAGGCGGCAAGGTCGGTGGGCACCGGCTCGTGCCCGCGCGGGCCGGTCATGTCGGCGATGCGGCCCAGAAGCCCGCCGCCGCGCCGCGCTGCCGCAAGGGTGGCGTCAATCAGTTCGCGCGCCTCCGCAGGCAGGCCCATGCGCGCAAGGCGCGACTGCATCCCCAGAATGATCGTCAGCAGGTTAGAGAAATCATGCGCCAATCCGGAGGTCAGTTGCGCCGCCATCTCGCGCCGCCGGGTCTGTTGCAGGGCGGCGCGGGTCTGGCTTTCCTCGGTGATGTCCATCGACAGGATATAGACGCCGCCCGAGATCGGATCGGGCGTCAGCGCCACGCGCACGCGGCGCGAGCTTGGCGCATGGGTGAATTCGAAAACCGACGCCTGCCCGGCATAGGCGCGGCCAAGTTCGGGGTCGAGCACGGCCCATGTTTCGGGGCCAAGCACCTCGGCTGCGTGCACCCCGATGAGATCGGCGCGCGATCCGGGCATGATCGAGGTCAGCCGCCGGTTGGAATAGGTATAGCGGCGGTCAGGCCCGATATGGGCGATATGGGCGGGCATCATTTCGGCGGTCAGCCGCGTGCGCGCCTCGGCCTCGGTGATCTGGCGCTTGGCCTCTTCCAGCGCGGTGATGGTGGCCTGCAACTCGCGGTTGGCGGTGGCGAGATCCTCGGAATAGGTCAGGATCTGGTCCGAGAGTTCCTCGGAGCGGGCGCGCAACAGCGCCTCCTGGCGTTTGGCGGGCGTGATGTCGGTATAGACGGTGACCCAGCCGCCTTGCGGCAGGGGCGTGCCCTCGACGGAAATGGTGCGGCCATTGGCGCGGGTGCGCTCCATGTAATGCGGCTTAAACGCGCGGGCGATCTCGACGCGGCTGGCCACGAAATCCTCGACATCGCCGACATCGCCGTAATCCCCGCGCTGCGCGAGAAAGCGGATCGTGTCGGCGAAATCCGCCCCCGGCGTCACCAGCGCGTCGGGCAGGGCGAACATTTCCTGAAAGCGGCGGTTGCACACGGCAAGGCGCAAGCCGCGATCATAGATGGTGAGCGCCTGCTGAATGAGGTTCAGCCCGGCCATCGTCATGGCGTCATGGTCTGTGTGCATGGGGGTCATTCCCGGTCCCTTCTCAGTCTTGGCTAACACCGAAGCCGGGGGTGTCGTGATTGGCTTGGTTGGGACTTCGACGTTTTGGGAGGGGCCGCGCGGGTGCCCGCCCGAGGGGGCGGACGGGCGCTCGCGCGACGGCGCGCCATGGCGCGCCTTGATTCCGCGCGGGGGAAAAGGGGCGAATATCGGTTCAAGGCCTTGAGCGTTCTCCCGCACAACGCCGGATACGTTGTGTCATGTGACAAACGCTAGCACCGAAGCCGGGGGGCGCAAAGGCCGTTCCCGCGCCGCTTACAATTCGTAAGAATTGCGACACGTTCAGGAAAAAGTTGACCGTCAGCAATAAACGCGCACCTTTGAGGCGGTAAGAATCGCGCCCCCAAGGGGCGCGGCCCGTGTGGAGGATGCGGGCATGAGGGAGGAGATAGACTTGGCACAGCCGTCACAACCGACGGATGGAGCGCGCTCCATTCCGGCGCTATTGCAACGCAACGCCACGATGTTTGCGGGGCGGCACGCCTACCGCGAAAAGGAATACGGCATCTGGCAGGCCTGGACCTGGGCCGAGACCGAGGCCGAGATCGAGGCGCTGGCGCTGGGCCTGCTGAACCTTGGTGTGAACGAGGGCGATTTCGTCGCCGTCATCGGGCGCAACCGGCCGTATTTCTACTGGGCGATGGTCGCCGCGCAATCAGTGGGGGCAATCCCGGTGCCGCTCTACCAGGATGCCGCCGCCCCCGAGATGGCCTATGTGATGGAGCATTGCGGCGCGCGCTTTGCCATCGTCGAGGACCAGGAGCAGGTCGACAAGCTGATCGAGGTGCAGGAAGAGCTGCACCAGCTTGAGCATATCATCTATGTCGATCCGCGCGGCTTGCGCAAATACGACCACCACAAGCTCCACCGCTTTATCGACATTCAGGAGCAGGGGCGCGCGGCCTATTACGAATTCATCGAGGATCTGAAGGCGCGGCGCGAAAAGCTCGATTATGACAGCGTTTGCGTGATGCTTTATACCTCGGGCACCACCGGCAAGCCCAAGGGCGTGGTGCTTTCGAACCGCAACATCATCGAGGCGTCGCGCTCGTCGTCGGATTTCGACAAGCTGACGGTGAAAGAGGAGGTGCTCGCCTATCTGCCGATGGCCTGGGTGGGCGATTTCATCTTTTCCATCGGGCAGGCCTATTGGTGCGGCTTTTGCGTCAACTGCCCTGAAAGCGCCGAGACGATGCAGACCGACCTGCGCGAGATCGGGCCGACCTATTACTTTGCCCCGCCGCGCGTGTTCGAGACGCAGCTCACCAACGTGATGATCCGCATGGAGGATGCGGGCCGTTTCAAGAAATGGCTGTTCGATCATTTCATGGAGGTGGCCCGCCGCGTCGGCCCCTCGATCCTGGATGGCAAGCCGGTGGGTGGCATGGACCGGCTGCGCTATGGCCTTGGCAACATGCTTGTCTACGGGCCGCTCAAGGACACGCTCGGCCTTGGCCGGGTGCGGGTGGGATATACGGCAGGCGAGGCGATCGGGCCGGAAATCTTTGATTTCTACCGCTCGCTCGGCATCAACCTCAAACAGCTTTACGGCCAGACCGAGGCATCGGTGTTCATCACGCTGCAACCCGATGGCGAGGTGCGCAGCGATACCGTGGGCGTGCCCGCGCCCGGCGTCGAGGTGCGCATCGGCGACAATGGCGAGGTGTTCTACCGCAGCCCCGGCACGTTCGAGTATTACTACAAGAACGCCGACAGCACCGCCTCGACCAAGGATGCCGAAGGCTGGGTCGCCACCGGCGACGCGGGCTTCTTCGAGGAGGGATCGGGGCATCTGCGGATCATCGACCGCGCCAAGGATGTGGGCCGCATGATCGATGGCAAGCTCTTTGCCCCGAAATACGTGGAAAACAAGCTCAAGTTCTTCCCCAACATCCTTGAGGCGGTGGTGTTCGGTCACGAGCGCGATCAATGCACGGCCTTCATCAATATCGACCTGACGGCGGTGGGCAACTGGGCCGAGCGCAACAATATCGGCTATGCCTCCTATCAGGAGTTGGCGGGGCATCCTCAGGTGCTGGAAACGATCCGGGGCCATGTCGAGGAGGTCAACCGCTCGCTCGCCGATGATCCGATGCTGAGCCACTGCCAGGTGCATCGCTTCCTTGTGCTGCACAAGGAGCTTGACGCCGATGACGGCGAGATGACGCGCACGCGCAAGGTGCGGCGTAACGTGATCTCGGAGAAATTCGGCGATCTGGTGACGGCGCTTTACGATGGCTCTGACGAGATATTCACCACCACCGAGGTGACCTATGAGGATGGCCGCAAGGGCGCGATTTCGGCAACGCTGAAAATCGTGGACGCGCAGGTCGCGGTGGAGCAGGCAGAGAAGGTGGCGGCGCAATGAACGATATGAGCACCGAAGGCTATACCACCGAGGACGGCCGCAAGATTGGCGGCGTGGTGATGGAGATGCGCAATATCACCCTGCGTTTCGGCGGGGTGGTGGCGATCCAGGATATCTCGTTCGATATCCGCGAGGGCGAGATCCGCGCGATCATCGGGCCCAATGGTGCCGGCAAGTCCTCGATGCTCAACGTCATCTCGGGCTTTTACAATCCGCAGGAGGGCGAGGTGTGGTATAAGGGCCAGAAGCGGCCGCCGATGAAGCCCTATCAGGTGGCGCAGCAGGGCATCGCGCGCACGTTCCAGAATATCGCGCTCTTCGAGGGGATGAGCGTGCTCGACAACGTCATGACGGGCCGCATCCGGCAGATGAAAAGCGGGCTTCTGGCGCAGGCGCTCTGGAAGGGCCGCGCCGAGCGCGAAGAGGTCGAGAACCGCGAGGCGGTGGAGAAGGTCATCGACTTTCTCGAAATCCAGCACATCCGCAAGACGCCGGTGGGCCGTCTGCCTTATGGTCTCAAGAAGCGGGTGGAGCTTGCCCGCGCGCTGGCCGCCGAGCCGTCGATCCTTTTGCTCGATGAGCCGATGGCCGGCATGAATGTCGAGGAGAAAGAGGACATGAGCCGCTTCATCCTCGATGTGAACGACGAGTTCGGCACCACGATTGCCCTTATCGAGCATGACATGGGCGTGGTGATGGACCTTTCCGACCGGGTCGTGGTGATGGATTACGGCAAGAAGATCGGCGACGGCACCCCTGACGAGGTGCGCAGCAACCAGGCGGTGATCGACGCCTATCTGGGGGTGGCGCATGATTGATTTCGCCGCGCGAAATCACCCCGGACGCGATCCGGGGTCTCTGGCCCTAGCTGCGGCGGCGCTGGCGATGTTGCTGCCCGCCGCCGCCCATGCCGGGGCCTGGGCGGATTTCGAGACGCGCTGCCTGTCGGCGCTGGAGAGCCAGGTGCCGCCGGTGGTGGCGGGCTTGGGCCAGGGTGTACGCGACGGCGACGAGACGCGCTATGCGCTGGCCGAAGGGCGCAGCCTGATCGTCGGGCACGCGCCCGAGGATGGCCGTATTTCCTGCGCGGTGCATGATCCGGCGGGTATGGATGCGCCGGAGTTTGAGGCATGGATCGCGCAGGCCGTGGCTGCTGCGCGCTATGTGGCGGTGGCCGAGGGCCGCTGGCACAGCCACCTGTGGATCGAGCCGGTGCTCGAAGTGCAGAAAACCGAAGCGGACGGGGCGCTGACCCTGCGGATCGTGGAGACGAACCTTGAAGCCTGACATGACATGCGCGCGCGCGCCGAGAGAGGAGGCACACCATGCCTGAGCAACTGATCTGGGGAATGGAGGTCTTCGTCAACGGCCTCATGTCGGGGGTGCTATATGCGCTGGTGGCGCTCGGCTTCGTGCTGATCTTCAAGGCGTCGGGCATCTTCAATTTCAGCCAGGGGGTTCTCGCGCTTTTCGCCGCGCTGACGCTGGTTGGCATCATGGACGGGCAGGTGCCGTTCAGCCACCTCATCAACGCCGTCTTCGGCACGGATATCCACCATTTCGGCTGGCACGTCCCGGCGCTGGCGGCGATCTTGCTGACGATGGTGGTGATGGTGGCGCTGGCTTGGCTGGTGAACCATTTCATATTCCGGCACCTCGTCGGGCAGGAGCCGATCATCCTCTTCATGGCCACGATCGGGCTTGCCTATTTCCTCGAAGGGTTCGGCGATATCATGTGGGGTGCCGATATCAAGAAGCTCGACGTGGGCCTGCCGCAGGGCATCAACGGGATGATCGACGAGGTGACCTACAACATCTTCGGCTACGGGTTCTTCATCGATAATCTCGACCTGTGGGCGACATTCGTGGCGGTGCTTCTGGTGATCGCGCTGGTGATTTTCGCGCAATATTCCAAGCATGGCCGGGCCATGCGGGCGGTGGCCGACGACCATCAGGCGGCGCTGTCGGTGGGTGTCTCGCTCAACTTCATCTGGGTGATGGTGTGGTCGCTGGCAGGCTTCGTGGCGCTGGTGGCGGGGATCATGTGGGGCACCAAATCGGGCGTGCAGTTCTCGCTGTCGCTGATTGCGCTCAAGGCGCTGCCGGTGCTGATGCTGGGCGGGTTCACCTCGATCCCCGGTGCCATCGTCGGTGGCCTTATCATCGGGGTGGGCGAGAAGCTCTTTGAATTCGCGATCGGTCCGATGGTGGGGGGCGCGACCGAGAACTGGTTCGCCTATGTTCTGGCGCTGATCTTCCTCGTGTTCCGGCCGCAGGGCCTGTTCGGCGAGAAGATTATCGAGAGGGTGTAGCGCCATGGCACATGCCCGGATGAGCGACCGCGCGGCGACGCGCCACGACAAGACAGAAATTCACAGGGAAATTCACGGGGAGGGTCTGTGACATGTTTTACCGCGAGGCGGGGGATTTCAAGACCTCCTACACCGATGACAACCAGACATTCCCGATCAAGTTCGACCGCTACCGCTATTACGTGGTGCTTGTGGCGGCCTTTGCGGTGGTGCCTTTCGTCATCAACGATTACTGGGTCAACGCGGTGTTCCTGCCGTTCCTGATCTACTCGATCGCTGCCATCGGGCTCAATATCCTCACCGGGTATTGCGGGCAGGTGAGCCTTGGCACCGGCGGGTTCATGGCGGTGGGGGCCTATGCGGTCTACAAGCTTATGACCGGCTTTCCCGAGGTGAGCATCTTTATCCATATCATCCTCGCGGGCGGGGTCACGGCGGGGGTCTGCATGCTCTTCGGGCTGCCATCCTTGCGGATCAAGGGGTTCTATCTCGCGGTGGCCACGCTGGCGGCGCAGTTCTTCCTGGTGTGGCTCTTTAACCGGGTGCCGTGGTTCTACAACTACTCGGCCTCGGGGCAGATCAGCGCGCCAGAGCGGACCATCTTTGGCGTGCCGATCACCGGCGCGGAAACCGCGCCCTGGGCGACCTATCTGTTTTGCCTCGTCTTTACCGTCGCCTCGGCGATCATCGCGCGCAACCTGACGCGCGGCATGGCGGGACGCAAATGGATGGCCATTCGCGACATGGACATCGCCGCCGAGATCATCGGGGTGAACCCGCTCAAGGCCAAGCTCACGGCCTTTGCCGTCTCGGGCTTTTTCGTCGGCATCTCGGGGGCGCTGTTCTTTTCGGTCTATCTCGGCGCGGTCGAGGTGGGCGAGGCGTTCGGCATCAACAAGTCGTTCCTCGTGCTCTTCATGGTCATCATCGGCGGGCTTGGCTCGATCTTCGGCAGCTTTGCCGGGGCGGCGTTCCTGGTGCTGTTGCCGGTGCTGTTGAAGAACGTCCTGGTGGGCACGCTCGGCTGGCCCACCGATCTGGCGGCGCATCTGGAGCTCATCATCGTTGGCGCGCTGATAATCGTGTTCCTCATCGCCGAACCGCATGGCCTCGCGCAGCTTTGGCGCGTGGCGAAAGAGAAACTGAGGCTTTGGCCCTTCCCGCATTGAGGGGGGGCCTGAGAAGTGCGGCGGGGAAAAACCCCGCCCTACGATGACATCGGATAAAACCAAGGGAGGATACAAACCGATGAAACACAGACTGATAACAGCCGCCTTCGCGGCACTTATGGCGGCGGGGCCGGCGCTTGCCGACCTGACCATCGTCGACACCAGCTATCGCACCGGGCCCTATGCTGCGAACGGCATCCCGTTCTCGGATGGCTACCAGGATTATTTCACCCTGCTCAATGAGCGTGACGGCGGCATCGGCGGCGAGAAAATCAACCTCGTCGAATGCGAGACCGGCTATAACACCGAAAAAGGCGTGGAGTGCTACGAGGCCACCAAGGGCGCGGGCACTGGCGCGCTGATCTATCAGCCGCTCTCGACGGGCATCACCTATCAGCTTATCCCCAAGGCCACCGCCGACGGCATCCCGCTTCACACGATGGGTTACGGGCGCACCTCGGCCAAGAACGGCGCTGTGTTCAACTGGGTGTTCAACTATCCCGCCAACTACTGGGACGGGGCAAGCCACGCGATCACCCATATCCTGAACGAGAATGGCGGTGATATCAGCGGGCGTAAGATCGCGCTGGTCTATCACAACTCGGCCTATGGCAAGGAGCCCATCCGCACGCTGGAAGAGCTGTCCAAAAAGCACGGGTTCGAGCTGATGCTGCTGCCGGTCGATCATCCCGGCCAGGAGCAGAAATCGCAATGGCTGCAAATCCGCCGCGAGAAGCCCGACAATGTCATCATGTATGGCTGGGGCGTGATGAACCAGGTCGCCATTCAGGAAGCCGTGAACATCCGCTATCCGATGGATCAGTTCATCGGGATCTGGTGGTCGGGTTCCGAGAACGACGTGAAACCGGCGGGTGACAAGGCCAATGGCTACAAGGCGCTGACCTTCCACAATCTTGGTGATGATTACCCGGTCTATGACGATATCAAGACGCATGTCGTGGACACCGGCAAGGCTGCGGGTGCGGGCGATCAGATCGGCACCGTGCTCTATAACCGGGGCATGTATGCCGCGATGCTGGCCGCCGAAGCGATCAAGACCGCGCAGGAAATGCACGGTGTGAGCGCGATCACGGCTGCGCAGATGCGTGACGGTATGGAAAACCTCGAAATGACCGAAGCCAAGATGGCCGCCATCGGCCTGCCCGGCTTTGGCCCCGAGTTCAAGGTGAGCTGCGAAAACCACGGCGGCAATGGCTATGGTGCCGTGTCGCAATGGGATGCGGTGGCGGGTGAGTTCAAGCTCATCACCGATTACTTCCAGTCCGATCAGGAGATCATCTCCAAACTGGTGGCCGAAGACAGCGCCGCCTTTGCCGCCGAGAACGGCATCACGCCGGGCTGCTGAGGCGTCATGACACTGTCCGGCCGCCGCATCGGGTGGCGGCCGGACGATTTGGGTATTTTTGCCAAGAAGAAACCGGGACGCGCGCCCTCACACAGGGCCGGAGCGCGGCTTGAGCAAACGGAGCCTGGGCGATGCTGGATGCAGGAAAGACCGAAGAGACCCTTCTCGAGGTCAACAATATCGAGGTGATCTACAATCACGTCATCCTCGTGCTGAAGGGGGTGAGCCTGAACGTGCCCAAGGGCGGGATCACGGCGCTTCTGGGCGGCAATGGCGCTGGCAAGACCACGACGCTCAAGGCGATCTCGAACCTGCTCAAATCAGAGCGCGGCGAGGTGACCAAGGGCACGATCAAGTATCGCGGCGAGCGGGTGCAGGATCTGCTGCCATCGGACCTTGTGAAGACGGGCGTGGTGCAGGTGATGGAGGGGCGGCATTGTTTTGAGCATCTGACCGTCGAGGAAAACCTGCTCACCGGGGCCTATACGCGCAGCGCGAGCCGGGGCGAGATCGACGCCGATCTGGACAAGGTCTATGCCTATTTCCCGCGCCTCAAGGAGCGCCGCCGCAGCCAGGCGGGCTATACCTCGGGGGGCGAGCAGCAGATGTGTGCGATTGGCCGCGCGCTGATGGCTCGGCCCGAGACGATCCTTCTGGACGAGCCGTCGATGGGGCTTGCGCCGCAACTGGTGGAACAGATTTTCGGGATCGTGAAGTCGCTGAACGAGAAGGAGGGCTATACCTTTCTTCTGGCCGAGCAGAACACGAACGTGGCGCTGCGGTTCGCGCATCACGGCTATATCCTCGAATCGGGCCGGGTGGTGATGGACGGCCCCGCCGCCGCGCTGCGCGAGAACCCCGATGTGAAGGAGTTCTATCTCGGCGTGTCCGACGAGGGGCGCAAAAGCTTTCGCGATGTGCGCAGCTATCGCCGTCGCAAGCGGTGGCTGAGCTGAGGAGGTCAGCGGTGCAGAAACTCGGCCCGCAACTCTTCGATCAGGGCAAGTGCCTCGGTTCGCGTGTTGCGGATATTGGGGCGAAAGCCCCCGGATTGGGCGCGCAGGCGGATCTCCTGCTCGGTCTCGGAGCCCGCGGCAAAGCGCGCGGTGCCAAGCGAGGCCGCGAGGTTGAGCCGCTTGCCGCGATGGGCGTGGCGCACCCAGGCCTCGGGCAGGATCTGGCAGGCGTTGAGATTGACGAGAAAGAACCACAGGTCTTGGCCACTGGCGGCGATGCGCGATTCGAGCCGGTCATAGACGCGGGTGACGATGGCGGGGCCATCGAAATGGAAGGCCGAGAAATCGACCTCCATCACCTTGGTCTCATCGTGAAAGGTGATGCGGCGGTCGATCGCGGTATCACCGGGGGCCTCGGCTGTGTTTGGTCGGGTCGTCATGATGGGCCTCGCGGAAATGCAGCGACTGCTCGGTATACAAAAGTGCACTGCACTAGCCCGGCCGGCGGTTTCAATCAATTGGTCAAGCTGTCGCAACGTAAGGCGGCAGGCAGAGGATGGCGGAATGACCCAGTATTTCGACGAGTTGGAGACACGCAACCCCGAGCAGCGGGCCGAGGCCCTGGCGCGGCTGTTGCCTGAGCAGATCGCGCGCGCGCAAGCCTTGCCCGGCTATGGCGGCGCGCTTGACGCGGTCGAGGCGGCGCGGATCACCGGCAGGGGCGCGCTGGCCGCCCTGCCGGTGCTGCGCAAATCCGACCTGGGCCGCGCGCAGGCGGCGGCGGCCCCGTTCGGCGGGCTCGCGGCGCGGCCTGCCTCGGGCTTTGCCCATGTGTTCCAGTCGCCGGGACCGATCTACGAGCCGGGCGGGGCGGGCCATGACTGGTGGCGGATGGGCCGGTTTCTGCATGCCTGCGGCATCGGGGCGGGCGATATCGTGCAGAACTGTTTCGGCTATCACCTGACGCCGGCGGGGATGATCTTCGAGAGCGGCGCGCGGGCGGTGGGGGCGGCGGTGCTGCCTGCGGGCACGGGCCAGACCGAATTGCAGGCGCGCGCGGCGCATGACGTGGGCGTGACCGCCTATGCCGGGACGCCCGATTACCTCAAGGTCATCCTCGACAAGGCCGGGGAAATGGGTCTTGCGCTGAGCATCACGCGGGCCGCTGTAGGGGGCGGCGCGCTGTTTCCGTCGCTGCGCGCGGAATATGCGGATCGTGGCATTCAGTGCCTGCAATGCTATGCCACCGCCGATCTGGGCAATATCGCCTATGAAAGCGCCGCGCAGGAGGGGATGATCGCGGATGAGGGCGTGATCGTCGAGATCGTGCGCCCCGGCACCGGCGATCCGGTGCCCGAGGGCGAGGTGGGCGAGGTGGTGGTGACCACGCTCAACCCCGATTATCCGCTGATCCGCTTTGCCACTGGCGATCTGAGCGCGGTCTTGCCGGGAACAAGCCCCTGCGGGCGCAGCAACCTGCGGATCAAGGGTTGGATGGGCCGCGCCGATCAGACCACCAAGATCAAGGGCATGTTCGTGCGCCCAGAGCAGGTGGCCGCATTGGTGGCGCGCCACGACGGCATCGCGCGCGCGCGGGTGATCGCGAGCCGCGAGGGCGAGGCCGATGTGATGACCGTGCGCATCGAGGCGGCAGGGGCGGAGCCGGATCATTTCGCGGCCTCGGTGAGCGAGGTGCTCAAGCTGCGGGGCCGGATCGAGATCGTGCCGCCGGGCAGCCTGCCCAATGATGGCAAGGTGATCGAGGATCTGCGCAGTTACGAGTGAGTGGCCCCGCTCAGAAGCGGTTGGCGTCGTAGGGGGCAAGGTCGATATTGGGCCGCCGGTCGCTCAGCAGATCGGCGATGAGGCGGCCTGTGCGCGGCCCCGCCGTCAGGCCGACATGCTGATGCCCGAAGGCCGCGAAAACGCCGGTGCCGCCGATCTCGCCGATCAGCGGCAGGCTGTCGGGGGTGGAGGGGCGGCAGCCCATCCATTCCTCGGCGCTCTCGAAGCTCAGATCGGGGAGGACGCGCGCAATCTCGCGCTGAATCATGGCAAAGGGCGCGTGCGAGGGCGGGGCCTCGGGGTGCCCAAGCTCGACCGTGCCCGCGCAGCGCAGCCCGGTGGCCATCGGCGTCACGCCGAACTTGCCCCGCGCCATCATCAGCGGCTGGCGCGGCATCTGCGACGGTGCGGCGAGGTGCAGGTGATAGCCGCGCTCGGCCACGAGCGGCACGCGCAGCCCGAGTTTCTCCATCAGCGGCTTCGACCAGACCCCCGCCGCCACCACCGCCGCATCGCAGGGCAGCGGCCCCTGATCGGTCAGCACCTCGGTGATGCGCCCGTCGGTGAGGGTGACATCGCGGGCCTCGGCGCGCAGGTAGCGCCCGCCCTCGGCCTGCAACAGCGTGGCAAGATCGGCCATATAGGCACCGGGATCGAGGATGTGGCCCTGCGCGCGCAGGATCGCGAGGCACTGGATCGCGGGGCCGAGCAGCGGCTCGGCCTCGCGCACCGCCGCGCCCTCGATCACCTCGGGGGTAAAGCCCGCCGCGCGCTTGGCGGCCCAGCTATAGCTGTCGGCGTCAAAGGCGGCGCGGCTGTCATAGGCATAGGCGAGATCGCTGGTGGCAAGCCATTTCTCGGCCAATGTGCCGCGCACGAGGGCGCGGTGCTGATCCACGCTGTCGGTGACCAGCGGGATCAACCCTTCGATCATGCGGGCGGCATCGGTCGGGTTGGCGTTGCGCGCGAACTGCCACAGCCATGGGGCAAGGCGCGGCAGGTCGCGCCAGCGCAGCCAGAGCGGGGCATCGCGGTCAGTGAGGTATTTGAGCGCTGTGGTCAGCACGCCCGGCGTGTTGACCGGCACGATGGCCCATTGCGCCAGCAGACCGGCATTGCCGAAGGACGCCCCCGCGCCGGGATGGTCGCGGTCCAGCAGCGTCACGCGATGGCCCGCGCGGGTGAGCCATATGGCCGAGGCGAGGCCGCAGATACCTGCGCCGATGACGATGATGGTGCGGGGGGCTGTCATGGGCGGGGCTCCTTGGTGGCGTGGGGCCACAGAAGCCGAGGCAGGGCGCGGGTGCAAGCCTTGTTGTGGTGGTCAGGGGGCGTCGGCGGTTTCAGAGATGAGCCGCGCGGTCGCTGGGCCGGGGACTAGCGATAAACCGGCATTGACAGCCACTTTATATCAGCCAAGTCAGTGTGACGCCGATACGTTACGCGCCCTCTCGGAATCGCTAGGCCGCGGGACGGCCCAGCGATCGCGCGGCGGGCTTCGCCCTCGATTCCGCGCGGGGAAGGATTGCAACCGTCCCCGCCAAGCCCCTCCCGGCCTCAGGCGGTCAGCCCCTCCGGCTCTGCCAGCCCGTTCGCGCGGCAGCAGGCGGTGACGGTGTTGGCCAGAAGGCAGGCGATGGTCATCGGCCCCACGCCGCCGGGCACCGGGGTGATCGCGCCGGCCACCTGCGCAACGCTGGCGAAATCGACATCGCCCACCAGCACGTTCTTGCCGTCGCGCTCGATCCGGTTGATGCCCACGTCGATCACCGTCGCGCCCGGCTTGATCCAGTCGCCCGGCACCATCTCGGCCCGCCCCACGGCGGCCACCACGATATCGGCGCGGCGCACCACCTGCGCCAAATCGCGGGTGCGCGAATGCGCGATGGTCACGGTGCAGCTCTCGCCCAGCAAAAGCTGTGCCATCGGCTTGCCGACGATATTGGAGCGCCCCAGCACCACCGCATCCAGCCCGCTGAGCGATCCCAGATGGTCGCGCAGCATCATCAGGCACCCGAGCGGCGTGCAGGGCACCATGCTCTTTTGCCCGGTGCCCAGAAGGCCGACGTTGGAGATATGGAAGCCGTCCACATCCTTGGCCGGATCAATCGCGTTGATGACCAGATCGGAATCGAGATGCCCCGGCAGCGGAAGCTGCACAAGGATGCCATGCACCGCAGGATCATTGTTGAGCGTGTCGATCAGCGCCAGCAGATCGGCCTCTGATGTGCCCGCGTCGAGCTTGTGTTCGAACGAGGCCATGCCGCATTCGACGGTCTGCTTGCCCTTGGAGCGCACATAGACTTGGCTCGCCGGATCCTCGCCCACCAGCACCACGGCAAGGCCCGGCGTGATCCCGTGCGCCTCTTTGAGCCGTCCAACGTGATCCGCCACCTTGCCCCGGATGGTGGCGGCGAATGCCTTGCCGTCGATGATCGTCGCGCTCATATCGTCGTCCTTTCGTTCATTCCGCCGCGCCGGTATAGGTGGCGCGGTAGTGCGCCATCTGCATCCGCGTGGCCAGCACCGCGTTCTGCATCAGAACCGAGACCGTGACCGGCCCCACCCCGCCCGGCACCGGGGTGATCCAGCCTGCCACCTCGGCGCAACTGTCGAAATCGGCGTCGCCCACGGTGCGGGGGCCGTCGGCGGTCTCGACCCGGTTGATGCCGATATCAATGAGGGCGGCACCGGGTTTTATCATGTCGCCGGTCACCAGCCCCGGCTTGCCCACGGCGACAAACACCGCGTCGGCGGCGCGCGAATGCATCGGCACCGAGCGGGTCATGTGATGACACACCGTCACCGTCGCGCCAAGCCCCATCATCAGAAAGGCAATGGGTTTACCGACGATCTCGGAATGGCCGATCACGGTGACCACAAGCCCCTCGAGGCCAAGCGGCAGGGTCTTGAGGATTTCCACCGCCGCCACGGCGGTGCAGGGGCCAAGCGCCAGATCGTTATAGACGATGTTGCCGATCGAGGCGGGGTGCATCCCCTCGACATCCTTGAGCGGATGAACCGCCTTTTGCAGCGCCTTGACCGGGATATGGGCGGGCAGCGGGCGCTGGATGATGATGCCGCCCACGCGCGGATCGGCGTTGAGCCCCGTGACCACGCCGACAAGCTGCTCCAGCGAGATGCTGTCGGGGTAGGCGCGGGTCTCGAACGCCACCCCCGCCTGCGCGGCGGCGCGGCCCTGATTACGCACGTAAAGCTCGGCGGCGGCGGTGTCGCCGACGCTGATCGAGACAAGCCGCGGCATCCAGCCCTGCTCTGCCAGCGCCTCTGCTTCGGCGCGGGTGGCCTCGCGCATCCGGGCGGCGATGGCCTTGCCGTCGATGATCTGTGCGCGCATGATGCTGCCCCTTTCATGCGGGAAGGCCGGGGTTTCCCCCGGCCCCGTTTCAGAACAGGCCTTCGATCTGGCCCGCATCGTTGAGGCGGATGTTTTCCGCCGCCGGGCGCGAGGGCAGGCCCGGCATGGTCATGATCTCGCCGCAGACGACCACGACGAAGCCAGACCCGGCCGAAAGCCGCACCTCGCGCACCGGCACCGAGTGCCCGGTGGGCGCGCCACGGCGGTTGGGATCGGTGGTAAAGCTGTATTGCGTCTTGGCCATGCAGACCGGCAGGTTGCCATAGCCCTGCGCCTCCCAGTCCTTCAACTGGTTGCGGATTTTCTGATCCGCCAGCACCTCGTCGGCGCGGTAGATGCGCTTGGCCACGGTCTCGATCTTCTCGAAAAGCGACATCTCGTCGGGGTAGAGCGGGCCGAAATTCGCGTGCCCGCCCTCGGCCACCTCGACCACCTTGCGCGCCAGCGGCTCGGAGCCCTCGGACCCCAGTTCCCAATGGCGCGACAGCACCGCCTCGGCCCCGTGGGTGGCAACATAGTCGCGCACGGCGTGCACCTCGGCCTCGGTATCGGTGACGAAATGGTTGATCGCCACCACCACCGGCACGCCAAAGCTCTTGAGGTTCTCGATATGGCGGCCAAGGTTGGGGCAGCCCGCCTTGACGGCCTCGACATTTTCGGCCCCCAGATCGGTCTTGGCCACGCCGCCATTCATCTTCATCGCCCGCACGGTGGCGACCAGCACCACGCAATCGGGTGCGAGGCCCGCCTTGCGGCACTTGATGTTCATGAATTTCTCGGCGCCCAGATCGGCACCAAAGCCTGCCTCGGTCACCACGTAATCGCTGATCTTGAGCGCGGTGGTGGTGGCGATGACCGAGTTGCAGCCATGCGCGATATTGGCGAACGGGCCACCGTGGACAAAGGCGGGGTTGTTCTCCAGCGTCTGCACGAGGTTGGGCTGCATCGCGTCCTTCAAAAGCACCGTCATCGCGCCCTCGGCCTGGATATCGCGGCAGAACACCGGCGTCTTGTCGCGGCGATAGGCGACGATCATCGAGCCAAGACGCTCTTCCAGATCCTTGAGGTTCTTGGACAAGCACAGGATCGCCATGACCTCGGAGGCCACGGTGATGTCAAACCCGTCCTCGCGGGCAAAGCCGTTCGAGACACCGCCCAGCGACGAGGTGATCTGTCGCAGCGAGCGGTCGTTCATGTCCACCACGCGCCGCCAAACGACGCGGCGGGTGTCGATGTCGAGCGTGTTGCCCCAGTAGATATGGTTGTCGATCATGGCGCTCAGCAGGCTGTGCGCGCTGGTGATGGCGTGGAAATCGCCGGTGAAATGGAGGTTCATATCCTCCATCGGCACGACCTGCGCATAGCCACCCCCGGCGGCCCCGCCCTTCATCCCGAAATTGGGGCCAAGCGAGGCCTCGCGGATGCACACCGTCGCGCGCTTGCCGATGCGGTTGAGCCCGTCACCAAGCCCCACGGTGGTCGTGGTCTTGCCTTCGCCTGCGGGCGTCGGGTTGATCGCGGTCACGAGAATGAGCTTGCCGCTCTTGTTGCCCTCCACCGAGGTGATGAAATCCTGGCTCACCTTGGCCTTGTCATGGCCATAGGGCAGCAGGTGCTCTGACGGGATGCCAAGCTTGGCCCCGATCTCCTGAATCGGCTTTTTCGAGGCTTCGCGCGCGATCTCGATGTCGGATTTATAGCTCATGTCCGGTCCTTTCGCTGGGCGCGGGTGGGGTGTTGCGTCCCCCCGCCTATAGCGGCTTTGCCGATGCGCAAGAGAGGCGAATCCGACATATCCCGCCCCACTTGCGGCGGGCTGTCGCAGGCGTGCGTCAGCGATGCATGCTATTGTGTCCCGACCATGCGGGCTGATCGGGAATGTGCAGGCGTAGCATGTCGCCAAGCGCGATGCGCCCCTCGCGCTCGACCCAGGCGGTCACGCCGCGGCGGTCGTGGGCGGCGGATTTGAACCGGCCCCCGATGCTGGGCATATGGCCCTCGATCACGCGGGCGGGCAGGTGGCAGGGGCGGTTTTCCATATCGATCACGAGGGTTGCCCCCGACGGCGCCTGAAGCCGCGACGAGGGCGGCACATGGCTGAAATCGGCGATCCCCTCGATCACCAGCGACGCGCCAAGCCATGCCGGATCGAGCGCGCCCGCGCCCATCGTTGCGGCGATGGCCGCCAGTTCCTCTGCCGAGAGCACGGATAATTGCCGCACATTGGCGATCTCGGTGCCCTTGGGGTGCTGTGACACGACCCGGCTGCACGAGGGGCGCGTGCGCCCGCCATGCGCCTCGCCCGCGATCCCGGCAAATGTCAGGTCTGCGGCGTCGAGCGCCTCGGCCTCAAGCGCCGCCTCGCGATCCGGCACCCGGCCAAGCCAGACCACGCGGCCCTGAAATTCGGTTGGTTTCAATGCCGGCATTATGCGCGCCCTTCATTCTTCTTGGTGACAAATACCCGCCCCGCAGGGCCGCCCGCCGCCCGGCTCAGACGGTGAGTGTAAAGAACAGCCGCCGGAACGGGAACAGCACCGTGCCATCGGCGCGCACCGGGTAGGCGGTGTGCATCACCTCCTCGTAGC
Source organism: Roseovarius sp. MBR-78 (assembly GCF_040547535.1). NCBI lineage: Bacteria > Pseudomonadati > Pseudomonadota > Alphaproteobacteria > Rhodobacterales > Roseobacteraceae > Roseovarius > Roseovarius sp. MBR-78. The sequence goes on along the minus strand of NZ_JBEPPX010000002.1, from coordinate 172,637 downwards.
GGCGGATGATCTCGGCCTTCTCATCGGCGTCGAGCATGGCAAGCACGGGGCGCGCATAGGTGCTCTCGGTATAGCGGCGCACCGGATGGCTGTCCGGTTCGGCGGTCAGGCGCTGATAATAATCGGTTTCCCACAGCCGGAATTGCCCGAGGCCGCCCAGTAATTCCTCGTAGCGCACCGGGGCCATCACGCCGGGTGTGCCCATCCCCCCGGCGCGGTCGGGGCGGAATTCCTCTGCCAGGCTGAGCCAGACCCGGTGCGAGGGGGCCTTGTTTTGATGCGGCATCTGCACCGCGAGCGTGCCACCCTTGCCCAGCATCCGCACCAGCCGGGGCAAAAGCACCTCGTGATTGCCGACCCAGTGCAGCACCGCGTTGGAATAGATCAGCCCCGGCGCGCGGCGCGCGTGCCAGTCTGCGATATCGGCCTGCTGGATCGCGTCATAGGCACCGCTGGCGCGCGCCTTCTCGAGCATGGCGGGGCTTGCATCGACGCCGACTAGGCTGCGCCCGCCTGCGCGTGCGCGCAGCGCCTCGGCCATGCCGCCGCCGCCGCAGCCAAGATCGACCACGTCGCCCGCCCCCATCTCGCCGACCGCGTTCAACAGATCGAGCGCGGGGCGCAGACGCTGATCCCGGAACCGTGCATAGGCTCCGGGATTCCAGTCTTGCGATGTGGCGCTGCGGCTCACGTCGAGGGCTCGGGCTCCAGCCCGCCATCGCCCGTGCCGGGCGCTGATTTGGGCTTGGTCTTGGGGATCGCGATCAGCGAGGGTTTGCCGGTCGCGGGCGCGCTGCCATCCTCGTCATCGGCGGCGGGCGGCTCGCCGTTCATCACGCGGCGGATTTCGTCGCCGGTGAGGGTCTCGTATTCCAACAGGCCCTGCGCGAGGCGTTCCCATTCCTCTTGCTTCTCTACAAGGATCGAGCGGGCGCTCTGGTAGGCTTCGTCGATGAGGCGTTTCACCTCTTCCTCGATCAACTCCTTGGTATGGGCCGAGATCGAGAAGCCGCCCGCGCCATTGCCCATATAGCCCTCATGCGCCTGCTCGTAATCGACATTGCCGACCTTGTCGGACATCCCCCAGCGCATCACCATTGCGCGCGCCAGACCGCTGGCCTGCTGGATATCGCCCGCCGGGCCGTTGCTGACATTATCCTCGCCGTATTTGATGATTTCGGCGGCCTTGCCGGCCATCGTCATCGCCAGTTTCTCCTCGCATTCCGCGCGGTGCCAGTTGAGGCGGTCGATCTCGGGCAGGCTTACGACCATGCCGAGCGCGCCGCCGCGCGGGATGATCGTGGCCTTGTAGACCGGATCGCATTTCGGCAGCGACAGGCCCACCACCGCGTGCCCGGCCTCGTGATAGGCGGTCTTTTCCTTCTGGTCGTCGGTGAGCACCATCGAGCGTCGCTCGGTGCCCATCATGACCTTGTCCTTGGCGTTCTCGAAATCGACCATCGTAACAAAGCGCCGCCCCACGCGCGCCGCCATCAGCGCCGCCTCGTTGACGAGGTTGGCGAGATCGGCACCCGAGAAACCGGGCGTGCCGCGCGCGATCAGCCGCAGATCGACATCGGGGCCGAGCGGGGTCTTGCGGGCATGAACGCCGAGGATCTTCTCGCGGCCCTTGATATCGGGATTGGCCACCGTCACCTGCCGGTCAAACCGGCCGGGGCGCAACAGCGCGGGGTCAAGCACGTCCTTGCGGTTGGTGGCGGCGATGATGATGACGCCCTCATTGGCCTCGAACCCGTCCATTTCCACCAGAAGCTGGTTGAGCGTCTGTTCGCGCTCGTCATTGCCGCCGCCATAGCCCGCACCACGGTGGCGGCCCACGGCGTCGATCTCGTCGATGAAGACGATGCAGGGCGCGTTCTTCTTGGCCTGCTCGAACATGTCGCGCACGCGGCTTGCGCCCACGCCCACGAACATTTCCACGAAGTCAGAGCCGGAAATGGTGAAGAACGGCACGCCCGCCTCGCCTGCGATGGCGCGCGCCAGCAGCGTTTTACCGGTGCCCGGAGGGCCGACAAGCAGCGCGCCCTTGGGGATTTGCCCGCCAAGGCGACGGAATTTCTGCGGATTTCGCAGGAATTCGACGATTTCTTCAAGCTCTTCCTTGGCCTCGTCGATGCCCGCCACGTCGTCAAAGGTGACGCGGCCGCTTTTCTCGGTGAGCATCTTGGCCTTGGACTTGCCAAAGCCCATCGCGCCGCCTTTGCCGCCGCCCTGCATCCGGTTCATGAAATAAATCCACACGCCGATCAGCAGCAGGAAAGGCAGAAGCGACAGCAGGAAGGATTGAAAGCCCGACTGCTCCTGGCTCTCGGCCTTGACGGCAACGCCGTTGTCGATCAGCCGCTGCGTGATCTCGGCATCCTTGGGGCGGATGGTGGTATAGTCCGCCCCATCGGTGCCGCGATAGCGGATCGTCTCGCCGTCGATGGTTGCCTGGCTCACCTCGCCGCTATCGACCGCGGTCACGAAGTCGGAATAGGGCACCGACCGGCTTTGCAGCGTGTTGCCCGATCCGCTGAACAGGTTGAACAGGGCGAGGATCAGCAGGAACAGGATCAGCCAGAAGGCGATGTTGCGTGCGTTACCCAAAAGAGATCTCCCGAAAATGAGGTCTGGTAGCCCTTAGCATGGGCCGTTCCGTTCTTAAATAGACATTGGCGGGCGGGCTTCAATGAAAGATTGGGCTATCGAGATAGTCGGCGATGTCGCGCAGCAGGTGCAGGTGCCAGCCATTGGGCCATCCCGCGAGCGGCGCGGCAATCAGCGTGTCGCCGCGCCAGAGCGCCGGGCTTGCCAGTGCCGAGGCGTGCGGAAGCCCGCCTGCGCGCCAATCGGGGCAGGCGCGGAAGCCCGCCGCGCCGAGGGCGGCGATGGTGGCGCGCGTGGGATCGGCAGGGCCTGCGGTGGCGCTGGTGGCGCGCCAGCGCCCGTCCCAGACCGCGCCTGAGGGCGCCCGCAGCCGCGCCACCGCGCGATATTCGCGCGCCAGCCGCACCTGCCCGCCCCCGGCGCTCAGCACGCAGCCCTGAAGCGTCATCCGCCGCCCCGCGCGCGCCGCCGCCAGCAGCGCGACCATCGCCGCGCCGCGCGGCGCGTAACCCCGCCCGGTCATCCATGCCAGCCCCGCCAGCAGCAGCCGCCGGGCGGTCTCGTCGGGCAGGGCGGCAAAATCGGCCTGCCGCCAGAGCAGGTCGCCGCCCTCGACCCTGGTGATCTCGGCGGCGGCGCGGCGCGCAGAGGCCCCAAGCGCCGCGCGCGCCTCTGCCAGCCGCCGCGCCGTCGCCGCCAGCCGGTCAACCCCGAGGCCAAGGGGCGCGAGCGCGGCGAGGGCGGCGCGGGCGCGGGGGCGGTCATAGGCCGGATCGTCATTGGTGGGATCGTCGGCCCAGCCCACGCCCCGCGCGTGCAGATACGATCTGAGAGCCGCGCGCCCGAGCGCGAGCATGGGCCGGTGAAAGGTGACGCCGTCGGCCTGCCATTCCCCCCGCATCGCCGCCAGCCCGTCAATGCCAGAGCCGCGCGCCAGCCGCATCAGGAAGGTCTCGGCAAGGTCGTCCCCGGTATGGCCGATGGCGACATCCGCGATGCCGTGCCGCTGCGCCCAGCCCGCCAGCAGGCGGTAGCGCGCGCGCCGCGCCTGATCGGGGATGTTGCCGCGCGCGGTGTGCCCGGCCCAATGCAGCGTGTCATGCGCCAGCCCCAGCGCGGTGCTGATCCGTGCCACCTGTGCGGCCTCATCCGCCGCCTCGGCGCGCAACCCGTGATCGACGGTGGCCACGCGCAACTCCGGCCCGCCGGTGGCGCGCCAGTCACTCAGCAGGTGCAAAAGCGCCAGCGAATCGCTGCCGCCCGAGACCGCGACGCCCAGCCGGGCAGGCGGGTTTGCGCCGAAATGCGCGCGCACCGTCCCAAGAAGGGGCGCGGCCCCATCGGCCCCGTCTGCCCCGTCGCTCACGAACAGCCGAGCCGGGCCATTTCTGCCTCTGCATCGGCCACGGCCTCCGTGCCCGGATAGCGCGGCGCGACCTCGCCCAGCATCACGCAGGCCTCATCGGTCTGGCCAAGCCGCCCCAGCGCGCGGCCCAGAAGATAGAGCGCGGGCGCGGCCTCCGGCCCGTCGGGCGCGGCGCTGAACGTCTCGAGAAAGGCGCGCGCGGCGGCGCTTTGCTGGTCTGCCGCCTCGAGCGCGCGGCCACGCATCAGCCCGGCCTGACCGCTGAGCGGGCTGCCGGGATAATCGGCGAGGAAGGCCGCAAAACGCTCTGCCGCCGCTGCGTGCTCGCCCGCCTCATAGGCGGCGGTGGCGCGCTCGAAATCCTCGCGCTCGCTGATCGCGAGTTGCGGGCCATCCCCGCTGCCGGTTTCCGGGGCCGCCGGGGCTGCGCCGCCGCCGGTGGCCGGGGCCACGCCGCCCAGCGTGTCGCCCGGTTCCAGCCCGGCGATGTCGCAGCCCGGCTCCATCTCGCAGAGGCGGAATTCAAGATCGCCGACGCGGTTGGTGCCGTCGCGCACCACCCGGTCGATGCGGAATTCAAGCTCTTCGGTCTTGGCGGTAAGGCGCTGCACCTGCGTCTCGATGGCGTTGACACGATCGAGGATCGGGCCGCCGCCAGCGGGCTGCGCCGCGCCGCCGGTGGTGCTCAGCTCGCGCTTGAGCTTTTGTAACTCGACGAAGAGCACGGCCAGTTCCTGCCGGATATCAGCCAGCGTTTCGGCCTGTTGCGCGCCCGCCCCGGCAGGGGCAAGCAGTAGGGCAAGGCCGAGGGCTTTGAGCGTTGCGCGCATCGCCCCGCCCTCAGCTTCCCAGGCCGGCGGCGAGCACCGTCACCGCGCGGCGGTTCTGGGCATAGCACGCCTCGTCGCTGCAAATCTCGATGGGGCGTTCCTTGCCATAGCTGACGGTGCGCAACCGATTGGCTGCAACGCCCCGGCTGATGAGGTATTCCTGCACCGAATTGGCGCGCCGCGCGCCCAGCGCGAGGTTGTATTCGCGGGTGCCCTGCTCGTCGGCATGGCCCTCGATCACGGCGGTGAAATCGCGGTTGGTCATCAGCCACCCGGCCTGCCCGTCAAGCACGGCCTGCGCCTCGGGCGAGAGGGTGGATTGATCCACCGCGAACAGCACCCTGTCGCCGATGGTCTGCTGGAAATAGACGGGCGATGTCGGATCGGACGCGGCCCCCGAAAGCCCCGCGCCGTTCAGGTTGACGTTGTTTTGATCCTCGAACCGGTTTGGATTGGTGCAGGCGGCGAGCGCAAGCCCTGCCACCAGGATCATGGTCTTGCTCAGATAGGTCATTGGCGTTTGTCCTTTGTTGTTGCGGCTGTCATATCACAGCCTGCGGCCTGAGAAAATGCGCCTCGCGGCCGGTTATGGTCAGTCCTGAAGCGGCGACCAGGCGGGATCGCTTGCGCCGCCCGCTGTCGGCACCTGTTTGAGGTTGCGCCCGGTGATATCCACCGAGTAGAGCCTCGCCTCGCCCTGCGCGCCCTGCGTCTCGCGGGTGAACATGATGACCCGGCCATTGGGGGCCCATGTCGGCCCCTCGTCGAGAAACGAGGCGGTGAGCAGGCGCTCTTCGCTGCCATCGGTGCGCATGACGCCGATGTGAAAGCGCCCCTTGGCCTGTTTGGTGAAGGCGACAAGATCGCCGCGCGGCGACCAGACCGGCGTGCCGTAACGCCCCTGGCCAAAGCTGATGCGCTGCGCCTCGCCGCCGCGCGCATCCATGATATAAAGCTGCGGTGTGCCCGAGCGGTCGCTCTCGAAGACGATGCGCGCGCCGTCGGGGCTATAGCTTGGCGCGGTCTCGATCGAGGGGGCATTGGTGAGCCGCGTGCTCGCCCCGCTGGCGATATCCATCGTGTAGAGATCGGTATTGCCGCCTTGCGTCAGCGAATAGACCACCGTGCGCCCATCGGGCGAAAAGCGCGGCGCAAAGCTCATCGTGCCCTCGGTCGTCGGCAGCACGCGGCGGCCGACATTGGCCACGTCGAGCAGGTAGATACGCGGAAAGCCGGTCTCGTAGCTGGTATACAGCACCCGGTCGCCGGTGGGCGAGAAGCGCGGCGCGAGAACGATGGTCGCGGCATCGGTGAGATAGCGCAGGTTCGCGCCGTCGTAATCCATGATCGCCAGCCGCTTGGCGCGCTGATCCTTCGGCCCGCTCTCGGACACGAAAACCACGCGGCTGTCGAAATAACCGCCCTCGCCGGTGATGCGCGAATAGACCTGATCGGCCACCTTGTGCGCGATCCGCCGCCAGCCCACGGTGTCGCCGACAAGCTGCTGGCCGCGGCCAAGCTCTTGCCCGGCAAAGACATCGTGGATGCGGAACTTGACCACCAGCCGCCCGGCCCCGTCGACGCTCACCGCGCCGGTCACCAGCGCCTGCGCATTGATCGCGCGCCAGTCGGCGAACTCGACCGGGCTGTCAAAGCTGGTGATGCGACCGATATGCGCTTCGGCGGGGATTTCACGAAAGAGGCCGGTGCCGCTCAGGTCTTCGGCGATGACGCGGGCGATGCGGGTGGCGAAATCGCGCGCCTGCGCGCTTTCGGCGACGAGATCGGGCACCGCAAAGGGCAGCGGCTCGATCACGCCCTCGGTCAGCTCGAGCCGGAGCGGGCCGCCCTGATCCTGGGCGGTGGCGGGCAGCGCCCAGAGCGTCAGGGCGGCGAGGAGGGTCAGGAGAGAGCGCATCATTTGATCCTCATTTTCTCCGGGTTGAATGTCATTTCGATGTCACGCCATTGCGCGTATTTCTCGGGCGGCAGGTCGAACCCGTCGGCCCCGCAACGGATGATGGCGCGGCGTGCGGCCTCATAGGCCTGCCGCGCGGCGGTGGCAGAGCCGCCGGACTGGCTCAACATGCGGATGCTGGCCACGTCCGGCTTGCCGGTCTCCAGCATCTGCACGCCCACCACCACGGTGGTGGCGAGCGCGTCGGAACTGAGGCTGCCGACATTCCAGCAACGTTGCACCGCCACGCGCAGCGCGTCCTTTTCGCCCGCCGTCAGCGGCGGGCCGGCGGGGCGCGAAGGCGCGGGCGTGCCCTGACCAAGCGCGGCGGCGAGCGCGTCGGTGACGGCATCGCGATCGGTGGCGGGGGGCGTGGGCGTTTGCGGGGGGGGCTCGGGCCGCGTGGCGGTCTCGACCGGAGCGGCCTCGGGCGCGGGATCGGGCCGCGCGGGTTGCGCGGGGCGCGCACGCGGGCGCAGCGAAGTGGCGGGCGCGGGATCGCGCGGGCGCTCGGCCTCGGTCACGATCTCGGTTGCGGCCTCTTCGGGGGCGGTGGCGTCTTGCGGCTCCTCGGCCACCACGGCCCCGTCCTCGGGCGCGATTTCGGGGCGGGACACGTCATCCACGCGGGTATCAGGCGCGGGCGGGGCCACCGGGTCTGGGGCGACGCGGGGCGCGGGGCGCGGCTGCGGGCGCGGCGAGACCTCGGGCACCAGCGCGGCGGTCTCCTCGGGCGGCGCGCTCTGCGCGGGCGGTGCGTCGGTCACTTCGGTCGGGGCGGGGCGCGCGGGCACGGTGGGGACGGGATCGGGGGGCGGCGTGACGCTGGCCTCGGGGCGGCGCGCGTCCGGCGCGGTATCGGTGTTGGGCACGAGCGCGGGCGCATCCTCGCCGGGGCTGGGCGGCTCGGGCGTGTCGACATTGGCCACCGCCTCGGGTGCGCTGTGCCGGGCCATGAGCGCGGCATACTCCGCCTGCGACACGGCCACCGCCTCGACCACCACGGCGGGCGGCGGGTCGGCGCGGAACGCTCCCCCGAAAAGCGCCCATCCAATCACCGCCAGATGGCCCGCCCCCGATATGATCTGCCCGGTCGTCACGCGCGCGCGCCCCTACCCGCCGCGACCGTCGAGTGCGGGGCCGCCCGGCTCTGTCACCAGGCCGATATTGGCGAAACCGCCGCCGTTGAGCGCGCCCATCACCTCCATTACCGCGCTGTAGGGCACGTTTCCGTCGGCGCGCAGGAACACGCGGGGGCTGTCGCGCTCGGCGGCGATGGCGCGCAGCCGCGCCAGCAGGTCGGCGCGCGGCACCTCGGTGGTCTGGATCGAGACGCGGCCATCGGCGGCGATGGTCACGGTGAGCGGCTCTTCCTGCTCGCCCGGCAGGGCGCTGGCGGCGGTTTTCGGCAATTCCACCGGCACGCCCACCACCAGAAGCGGGGCGGCCACCATGAAGATGATGAGCAGCACGAGCATCACGTCCACAAAGGGCGTGACGTTGATTTCGGCCATGGGCCGGGTGCGCCCGCGCCCGCGCCTGCGGCGTCCGTCCGATCCCTGTTTCTGAACCACGCCCGCGCCCATGCTCAGCTATCCAACTGGCGGCTGAGGATGGTGGCGAACTCGTCGGCAAAGGCCTCGTAGCCCGCGACAAGCCGGTCTGAATCGGCGCTCAGCTTGTTGTAGAAGATCACCGCCGGGATCGCCGCCAGAAGCCCGAGCGCGGTGGCCAGAAGCGCCTCGGCGATGCCGGGAGCCACGACGACAAGGCTGGTATTCTGCTCTGCCGCGATCGCGACAAAGGCGTGCATGATGCCCCAGACCGTGCCGAAAAGCCCGATGAACGGCGCGGTGGAGCCGACGGTGGCCAGCACCTGCAACCCGCTTTGCAGCGCGTCCGCCTCCTTGGCGATGGCCACATCCATCGAGCGGTCGATCCGCGCCGTGGCCCCGGCGATCAGGTCGCCATCATCGCGGTGGCTGCGCCGCCATTCGGTCATCCCGGCGGCAAAGATGCGCTCTGACTGCCCGGCGGGGTCTGGTCCGATCTCGTCGAACAGCCCGTCGAGCGGCTCTCCCGACCAGAAGCGGCGGTCGAACACGGCGGCCTCGCGCCGCGCGCGGCGATAGGTGATGAGCTTTTGGATGATGATCGACCACGCCCAGAACGAGGCGAGGATCAGCATCAACATGACCAGTTTCACAATGAACGTGGCGCGCGCGAACAGTGCCCACATGGAGAAATCAATCTCCTGCGCCAATGCGAGGGTTTCCGCTTCCATTTGCCTGCCTTATGCCTCGGATGGCCGTTCCCCGGCCTTATCGCGGGCAAATTACCCGATTTCCAAGGGGAAAGCCATGAGCTTTGGCCCCATCGCGTGCGATTGCGCGGGTGGCGCTATGGGGACGGCGGATATTCGCTTGGAGCGCGTGCTAGCGCGGCGGCGTTCCGCTCCTCTCGATCAGCATGTAGCCGCGCCCGTGGATCGTGCGGATGCGTTTTGCCCCATCTTCTGCATCGAACAGCTTGCGGCGCAGGCGGCTGATGACACCATCCACGGAGCGATCGTTGATGGCAAAGCCACCACCCTTGACCGAGGCGATGATCCCCTCGCGCGAGAGCACCGCGTTGGTGTTGGCGGCGAGCACCATCAGCACGTCGAATTCGCTTGGCGTGAGATCGACGACGCGGCCACCGACGCTGACCATCCGCAACACGCCGCAGATCTCGACATCGTCGACGCGGCGCAGGAAGCTGCCGGGCAAAGGGCGCGCGCCGGTGGCATCGGGTGGCGTGACGACGGTGCGGCGCAGGATCGTGCGGATGCGCGCGCATAATTCGCGCGGCCGCACCGGGCTTGTCATGTAATCGTCGGCCCCCATCTCGAGCGCCAGCACGGTGTCGATCTCGTCACCGCTTTTGCCAAGCATGAGAATGCCCGCAGGCGAGGCGAGGCGCAGTTCGCGGACAATATCATACCCGTCGCGCCCAAGCGCACGGGGGCCGACCAGACAGATATCCACCGCCGCGCGTTTGACGAAGTCGGGCAGGGTCACATCATCGTGACATTGCACCAGCGTGAACCCCTCGCCCTCAAGGCATGCCGCGATGATGTCGGCGCGGGTGCGGTCATCGTCAAGGATGAGGGCGGTGAGGCCAGTCATGCGTCCCGCCAGAAATCATGACGCCTTTTCATGATGTTGGCAGGCATGGCCCGATGCCTGAAGAGGGCGGAAACATGCATTAGTATATAATAACAAAATAATGATGCGATCGTCAATCGGCGCGCCATCCTGATCTTGTTTCACAATGCGCAAACGTGTGTTTGCACATGGTTATACAACCCCGCCCCATTTTAGACACGTTTGGGAGAAAGAGTGGTTAACGTTGAAACAGAAGTCAAAATGCAACCCCAGGCAGAGTTTGCCGGGGGCACAGCACAGACAGAAAGGGGTAAGAAGATGAGTATCCAGTTCTTTACTCCACGCGGGCCGAAGAACGAGCTGATAAAGCTGCCCGCCGCGCTCCGCAAGACGGTGCGCTGGCTGCCGCAGATCGGCGATGTCTTTCCCGATTTCAGTATCGAGACTACGCAAGGGGATCTGAATTTCTGGGAGTGGGCAGAGGGATCATGGGTCCACCTGTTCAGCCACCCGGCGGCCAATACGCCGGTCTGCACCACGGAAATGGCCGCCATCGCAAGCCTTGAGGACGAGTGGCGCGAGGCGAATGTCAAGAATCTCGCGCTCAGCGGGTCCTCGCTGGACGAGCAGCGATCCTGGCATGACGATATCTCGGGGCTGTTCGGGCTGAAGATCGGCTTTCCCTGTGCCCATGATCCGGGGTTGCAGCTGTCGCGGCTGTTCGGAATGCTGCACGAAAAGGCCGATGCCAATCGCCCCATCCGCAAGAGCTTTCTCATCAATCCGGCCATGCGCGTGGCGATTCTGTTTGAATACCCCAACTTTATCGGGCGCAATTTCGAAGAGGTGCTGCGCGTCATCAAGGCGCTGCAATTGCAATCGGCAACCGGGGCGGCGACGCCGGCGGACTGGCAGCGCGGCGATATGGTCATCATCCCCGATGGCCGCCCCGAATCCGAGGTGGTGCGCCAGTTCGGCACCGGATCGGACCGGATCTTGCCCTATCTGCGGGTGGTGTCGGGGGGATGAGCGGCAAGGATGGCAGGCAGGCGGGCAGGGCGGCCCCCGGCCCCGAGGCAGGCGATTGTCACCACCGCGTGAAACAGCGGTTTGCCGTCGCAAGTGACGGTTTGATCCATCACCAGCCGCGCGCCTGTGGCCGATAGGGTGCGCGTCTCGACCTCCAGCACATCGTCGAGCCGCGCGGGCGCGAGGAAATCGGCCTCCACCCGGCGCACCACGAAAACGGTGCCCGCCGAGCGCATGGCGTTCTGATCCACGCCCAGATCACGCACCCAGGCGCTGCGTGCGCGTTCGATGAATTTCAGGAAATTGGCGTGATAGACGATGCCGCCCATATCGGTATCCTCGTAATGGACGTGAACGCGGTAGCGATGGGTCATGGCGCGGCTCCTCGATGCTCTGGGCGCGAGGCTAGCGCGCTTTGACCCGGCATTGAAGCGGGCGGCGCGCGCGGGCTGAAATGCCGCGATGGGACGGCGCGAAAAACCTGTCGGTTTTTGGCGCAAACGGCTTATCTGCTGAGGCGATGACCGACCTGCCCGCCCCGATCACCCGTTGGTTTGCCGCCCGTGGCTGGCAGATGCACGCGCATCAGCGCGCGATGCTTGCGCGCGCGGAGGCACCGGCGCTGCTGCTGGTCGCGCCCACCGGCGGCGGCAAGACGCTGGCGGGGTTCCTGCCCACGCTGGCCGCGCTGGCCCGCGGCGATCATGCGGGGCTGCACACGCTTTATGTCTCGCCGCTCAAGGCGCTCGCCGCCGATATCCGGCGCAACCTGACCGCGCCGGTCACCGAGATGGGTCTGCCCGTGCGCATCGAGGACCGCACCGGCGACACCTCGGCCCATGTCAAGCGCCGCCAGCGCGCCGACCCGCCGCATATCCTGCTCACCACGCCCGAGAGCCTTGCGCTTCTCCTGTCCTATGAGGACGCGCCGCGCCTCTTTGCCGGGTTGAAACGCGTGGTCGTCGATGAAATCCACGCCCTTGCCGAGAGCAAGCGCGGCGATCAGCTCATGCTGGCGCTGGCGCGTCTTCAGGCGCTTTGCCCCGATCTGCGGCGGGTGGGCCTGTCGGCCACGGTCGAAGACCCGCCCGCGCTCGCGCGGTTCCTCGGGCCGGGGGGCGGGGGGTGTGATATCCTCCATGCCGATCCCGGCCCCGAGCCCGATATCGCCATGCTGGAGACGGGTGCCCCCCCGCCCTGGGCGGGGGGCGGCGCGGCCCATGCCATTCCGGCGGTGCTGGAACAGATCAAGCGCCACCGCACCACGCTTGTCTTTCACAACACCCGCGCGCAGGCCGAGATTTTCTTTCACAACCTGTGGCTTGCCAATGACGACGCGCTGCCTATCGCGATCCATCACGGCAGTCTTGACCGCGATCAGCGCGCGCGGGTGGAGGCGGCGATGGTCGCGGGCGAGTTGCGCGCGGTCGTGTGCACCGGCAGCCTCGATCTGGGGCTTGACTGGGGCGATGTGGGCCTGGTGATCCAGATCGGCGCGCCCAAGAACGTCAAGCGCCTCGTGCAGCGGATCGGGCGCGCGAACCACCGCTACAACGCGCCGTCCAAGGCGCTTCTGGTGCCCGCCAACCGGTTCGAGGTGGTGGAATGTCGCGCCGCGCTTGATGCGGTGCGCGCCCGCGATCTGGACGGGGAGGCGCGCGGGGAGGGCCCGCTCGATGTGCTCTGCCAGCATATCCTGATCGCCGCCTGCGCCGGGCCGTTTGGCGCGGATGCGCTTTATGCCGAGATGCGCGGCGCGGGGCCTTATGCGGCGCTTGCCCGCGCGGATTTCGATGCCTGTCTGGAGTTCTGCGCCACCGGCGGCTATGCGCTGCGCGCCTATGACCGCTGGCAGCGCCTGCAACAGCGCGGTGACGGGCTCTGGCAGTTGCGCGACCCGCGCAGCGCCCGCCTCATCCGCATGAATATCGGCACGATCCAGGATACCGATACGCTCAAGGTGCGGATGAAGCGCGCGCGCGGCGGCGGTGCCGCCTTGGGCGAGATCGAGGAGGGCTTTGCCGCCACGCTCAGCCCCGGTGATACGTTCCTGATGGGCGGGCAGGTGGTGCGGTTCGAGGGCTTGCGCGAGATGGTGGTGGAGGTCAGCCGCGATCCGGGGCGCACGCCGAAAATCGCCACCTATATGGGCACGAAATTCGCCACCTCGACGCAGCTCTCGGATCGCATCCTCGCGATGCTCGCGCAGGATGACTGGCCCGACCTGCCCGCCCCGGTGCGCGACTGGCTGCGCCTGCAACGCAAGCTGTCGCAGATGCCCGCGCGCGACCGGCTCCTGATCGAGAGCTTTCCCCACGAGGGGCGCGAACATGCCTGCATCTACGGGTTTGCGGGGCGTAACGCGCAGCAGACGCTCGGGCTTTTGGTGACGCGGCGGATGGAGGCGGCGGGGCTTGCGCCGCTGGGCTTTGTCGCCACGGATTACGCCACGCTAATCTGGGGGCTGGAGCCGTTGACCGATGCCGCGCCGCTTTTTGCGCCAGAGCATTTGCGCGAGGGGCTGGAAAGCTGGCTCATGGGCAATGCGGTGATGAAGCGGACATTCCGCGCCTCGGCCACCATCGCGGGCCTGATCCAGCGCAACACGCCCGCCGCACGCAAATCGGGGCGGCAGGCGACGATTTCATCGGATATCCTCTATGATACGCTGGTGAAATACGACCCCGGCCACCTGTTGTTGCGGATCACGCGGGCCGAGGCGATGCGCGGGCTGGTGGATTTCGGGCGCATCGAGGAGATGCTGGCGCGCATCGACGGGCGCATCACACTGTGCCGTCTGCCGCGCGTCTCGCCGCTTGCTGCGCCGCTCTTTCTCGAGGCGGGCCGCGTGCCGGTGGCGGGCGCGGGGCAGGAGCGGCTGCTGTCGGAAGAGGCCGCGCGCCTGATGGCGGCGGCGGGGGTGACGGGGTGAGGAGGAGGGTTGATATGGCGTTCAGAGCCGCGCGGGGGACAAGGGGCGCATGGCGGCGTCAGGCCGCGACCCCACCTCATCCCTCCGCTCAGTGCTGTATCTCTTCCTCGCGCACGAACATGTTGGCCCAGGCGCGGTCGATCAACTCGGGGGTCATCTGGTAGGGGATGCCCTCGAATTCGCAGATCGCGATCATCTGGTCGATCAGGAAGACCGGCTGATAATTGGCATAGACGTTCTTGATCGTGGGGTATTTCGCCTTGATGAGGTGGATGAGCGCGGCTTCGTCCAGCGGCATCCCCTTCTTGCGCGCCACCAGCGAGAAGATCTTGAGGAAATCCGCCTGTGACGGCCCGTCGATCTTGATCTTGAAGAAGATGCGCCGCAGCGCCGCCTTGTCGAAGATCTCGTTGGGATGAAAGTTGGTGGAGAAGATCACCAGCGTGTCGAACGGCACCTCGAATTTCTCGCCCGATTGCAGCGCGAGGATGTCCTTGGACTCTTCAAGAGGCACGATCCAGCGGTTCACGAGGTTCTGCGGCGGTTCCTTCTGGCGGCCAAGGTCGTCGACGATGAAAATGCCCCCGGTGGATTTGAGTTGCAGCGGGGCCTGATAGGTGCGCGCCACCGGGTTGTAGACCAGATCGAGCATGTCGAGGCTCAATTCGCCGCCGGTGATGACGGTGGGCCGCTCGCAGCGCACATAGCGCGTGTCAAAGGTGCGGCGGCGGCGCAGGCTGCCGGGATCGTCGGTTTCGGTCTCAGCGGCGGAATGCACGATCGGGTCATAGACGGTGATGACCTGACCGGCATATTCGATGGCGCGCGGCACGTAGATCTTGTCGCCCATCGCGTCGCGGATGCCGTTGGAAATCGAGGATTTGCCGTTGCCCGGCGGGCCATACATCAGGATCGAGCGCCCCGCGCTCACCGCCGGGCCGAGATGGTCGAGCAGCGCGGGCGGCAGCACGAGGTGGCCCATCGCCTTGGTGAGCTGCTCGCGGGTGATGGCGACGTTGCGGATCGACTGGCGCTTGACCTGTTCGCGGTAGACATCGAGCGGCACCGGCATCGGGCCGAAATATTCCGACTGGCTGAGCGCATCGAGCGCGCGCGCGCGCCCGGCATCGGTAAGCTGAAAGCCCATCTCGCCGCCCGAATTGGCGTGGAGCGTGCCGGTGGCCTCGACGAGTTTCTGGGTGCGGGCGAGGTCGATGATCTCTTGCGTGACCGCGCGCGGCAGGCAGACGGCCTCGGCAATGTCGCTGACAAGATCGAGGTTCTTGCGGAATATCGTCTTGATCAGGATGTCGCGCATCATCACCACCGGCAGGCGCATTTCCTCGATGCGGTTGGGGGGCGGCGGGGGCTGCACCCCGGTCATCGGCTGCATGTTCATGGTGGTGATCCTGCCCTCGATACCCCGGTTCTCGGGGGCCATCATGGGCGGCAAAGATGCGCGAAATATGGCCTGTGGCGGGCGGTTCTGCGGCGGGCCCCGCTCAGGCCCCGTGGATCGCGGCCAGCGCGAGATAGAGCGCCAGCGCCGGCCCCAGCGCCAGCCCCATCGGAAAGCGGCGGCCGGAATGCCAGCTTGCCCAGTCGGGGGCGAGGCGGCGCAGCGGGCTTTGGCGCGCAAGCCGGTGGGTGACATAGGCCGCGATCAGCACCCCCGCGAGGATCAGCATGACGGCGGAGGCATCGCCCAGCGCCACGAAGGGCGCTGCGGCGGCGATGAACTTGGCATCGCCCGCGCCCATCATCCCGGCGGCATTGGCTCCGATCCCCACCACCAGCAGCACCGCGAGATGGCTTAGCCGCCACAGATACTCGGGCAAGGGCAGCACCGCGATCCCCACCACGAGATAGACGCCCACCAGCGCAATCACCGCCTTGTTGAGGATCTTCATCGAGCGCAGATCGCTATAGGCCACCCACAGGCAGAGGGGGGTGACGAAAGGCAGGAACCAGAGCGCCGCCTTGGCCGGGGTGTCAAACTCCATGCCGTTCAGCCCGTGCCGCTTTCGAGGGCGCGCAGGCTGCGCACGGCCTCGTCGAAATGCTGCGGATGGGTCTCGACCGCCTCTTGCAACAGGCCCTTGCCGATCGCGACATCGCCGCGTTTCACCGCCGAAAGGCCCAGCGTATAAAGAAGCTGCGCGCGCTCCTCCTGCGTGGCGGGCAGCACCGGCAGGGCATAATTGCCCTGCGCCCCGCGCGCGAGCACGAGGTTGTTCTTGGCGGTGAAAAGCCCCGGATCGTTGCGCACGGCATCGGCGAAAAGCCGCTCTGCCCCCTTGGCATCGCCGCGCGTAAGCTTGGAATAGCCCCAGTTGTTCATCACCGGGGCCGGTTTCGTGGTCAGGCCAATGGCGGTCTCGTAAAAGCTGTCGGCCTTGTCCCAGGCCTGTTCGCTATCGGCCACCATCGCTTCGAGGCGGTAGCGGTCATAGGTCTCGAAGGTGGGTGGGACCGCGTCGAGCACCTTGGCCGCGCGCGTCCAGTCATTGTTGCGGATATGCGCCTCTGCGAGCGCGACGCGATCGGCATCGGTGGCGTCAGGATGGGCTGTGACCTTGTCCCAGGCCACGACCGCCTCGGTGGCGCGCCCGGCGCGCATCAGCGATTTGGCCAGCCCGCGCATCAGGTCGATCCGGTCGGGATCACCGGCGATGGCGCGCTGGAAATAGGCGACCGCCTCGGCCGGGTCCGAGGATTGCAGCATCACGTCGTTGAGGTTGCTTTCGTCGACAACGTTGATGTCGCGGAGCGCGCGGTCAACCTCGTTTCCCTTGGTCTGTTCGCACGCGGACAGCGCGGCGATCCCTGCCACGCACAGGATAATCCGTATGGGATGGCGCATTGTTGCGTCCTTTTACTGCCTCGGCCTCGTCAGGGTATCTTGCGCAGCAGGAATTTGCCGCCGCCGCGCCGCACCACTTTGTATTCTTGTTCTTCTGGCTCAGCATAACCCGAATTCTGTGATTTTGCGAGAGCCAAACGCAGGTTGTCGCGGATCGCGTCACTTTCGCCGCTGTCGAGCGCATAGGCGCGGCGCAGCATCTGTTCGGCCTCGGCGTATTCGCCCTTTTCCACCAGCACCACGCCGAGATTGTTCCACATTTCCGGCGTTGCCGCCTCGGCCTCGATGGCGCGGCGCAAGAGCCGCTCTGCGGTGCCAAGCCGCCCCATCGCGAGATTGGCGCTGCCAAGGCCTGCAAGCACATCGGCGGTCAGGCCGCGCGCGGCCCCGGCGCGGGTATAGGCGCGGTGTGCAAGCTCGTATTCGCCCGCATCCATCAGCCGGTGACCAACCAGAAGCGGATCGACCGCCGCCGCCGCCCCCGGTGCGGCACCGGGGGCATAAGGCCCTTGCGGCGGGGCGGCGGCACAGGCCGACAACAGAAGCGCAAGCGCCAGGCCGGTCGCCGCATGTCCTGCCATGTCACGCCTTTCCCTGCCTGCGCCTACTTGCCCATCGTGAACAGCTTCATGATCGAGAGCATCGACGGCCCGACCAGAATGATAAGCAGTGGTGGCACTGTAAGCGTCATCGTGACAAGTGTCATCTGCGTCGGCAGCTTGTTGGCCTTTTCCTCGGCGCGCATGACCCGTTTGTCACGCATTTCGCCGGCATAGACGCGCAGCGCATCGCCCACCGGCGTGCCGAAGGTCTGCGATTGGATGAGCGTGGTGACAAAGCTCGAGATATCCTGCACGCCGCAGCGCTCGCCCATTTCGCTCAGCACCGACGGCTTGTCGCGGCCTGCCTTCATCTGAAGCGCGACGATCTCGTATTCCTCGGACAGCGCAGGGTAGGAGGCGCGGATTTCCTTGGCCACACGGATGATCGCCTGATCCATGGATTGCCCCGCCTCGACGCAGACCAGCATCATGTCGAGACTGTCGGGAAAGCCGTCCTGGATTTCTTCCTGGCGCTGTTGCTGGCGTTTGGTGATCCAGTATTTCGGCGTCATGTAGCCCACGATGCCGGGGCCGAGAATATAGGCCAGCGAGGTCTTGAGGTCGGTCTCGCCGCCTGCCTTGAACAGCAGAAAATAGGTGATCCCCAGCGCCAGAAGCCCCAGCGCCAGCCCGAGTTGCGCAGCGTGGTAATAGCGCACCGCGTCACGGTGGCGATAGCCCGCCTGCATCAGCTTGAGGCGGATCTCGCTCAACTCCTTCTTGTCCTGCGGCTCGAGAAAGGTGGCGTAGCGGTCAAGCTTCTTGTTTTTCGCGCCGGCGCGCAGCCTGTCTTTCTGCGGGGTGCCGGTGACGGCATGGCCGGGCTGATAAAGTTTGAGCTTGTCGAGCGGATCGGGCTTTTGCTGAAGCATGAAGCCGACCGTAACCAGCATCAGCAGCACGCCAAGGCCGCCCATCGCGATGACCGGGCCGAACGGGCCTAGGCTGTCGAGAAGCAGAGGAAGGACGGCGGGGGGCAGGGGCATCGGTGACCTCTCAGACCTTGATGTTGACGAGGGCGCGCATGACGATGACGTTGAGCACAAGGAACACGCCCACGATCAGCACGGCCGGGATGAAATAGGGGTGTTCCATCGCCTCGTCGTAATAGTCGGGCTTTATCATCTGGATGGCAAAGATCGCCATGAGCGGAAAGCCCGACAGGAACTTGCCCGACCACTGCGCCTCGGCGGTGATCGCCTTGACGCGGCGGAACAGGCGAAAGCGCGAGCGGATCACCTTGGCCAGCCCGTCGAGGATTTCGGCGAGGTTGCCGCCCGCCTGTTGCTGGATGGTCACCGCCACGGCGAGAAAGCGCAGATCCTGCATGTCGAGCCGTTCGGCCATGTCCTTGAGCGCCTCGCCGATGTCGCGGCCATAGGTGGCCTCGTCCGCGATGACGCCGAATTCGGTGGCCAACGGGTCCGACACTTCGGTGGCGACGATGCCGATGGCCGAGGAGAACGGATGCCCCACCCGCAGGCTGCGCACGATAAGCTCGATCGCGTCGGGGAGTTGTTCCTCCAGCATCCCCATGCGCTTGGACGCCTTCATGGAAATCCACATATAGACGCCGCCCACCCCCATCGCCGCCGATACCACCACCCGCACCGGCAGCGGCGTGGCGGTGCCGATGGTCAGCCCCAGAAAGGCCAGAACGCCGGTTGCCACCATGATCATCACGATCTGGTGCGGCGTGAAGGCGATGGCGGCCTTTTGCGCCTTGACCGACAGGATCGCGTAGAGCGGCACGCGGCGTGCCTTGAGGTGCTGCTCCATCTCCTTGCGCAGGGTTTCCATCACCTGCTCGCGGTTGCCGTGCTTCTCGAGCATCTCGAGCCGCCGGTTCACCCGCTTGTCAAGGCTGATGGAGCGCCCGAAGACGGTGAGGTAAAGCCCCTCGACGAGCACGAGCACGCCGATGAAGATCAGCCCGTAGATGATCGGTTCTGCGCCAATGCTCATGGTTTTACTGCCCCGCTACCGGCTCATAGATGGAGGGCGGCAGGTCGTAGCCCCAGAGCCGGAACCGCTCGGTAAAGTGCGAGCGCACGCCGGTGCCGGAGAAATGGCCGATGATCTTGTTTTCGGGGGAAATGCCCACGCGCTGAAACCGAAAGATTTCCTGCATCGAGATCACTTCGCCCTCCATCCCCGTCACCTCGGTGATCGAGGTCATGCGGCGCGAGCCGTCTTGCAGGCGGTTGGCCTGCACGATGACGTTGACGGCGCTGGCGATCTGGTTGCGCACTGCCTTCAATGGCATTTCGATCCCGGCCATCGCCACCATGTTCTCAAGGCGGCTGAAGGCGTCGCGCGCGTTGTTGGCGTGGATCGTGGTCATGGAGCCGTCATGGCCGGTATTCATGGCCTGAAGCATGTCGATCACCTCTTCGCCGCGCGTCTCGCCGACGATGATACGGTCGGGGCGCATACGAAGCGCGTTCTTGATGCAGTCGCGCGCCGTCACCTCGCCCTTGCCCTCGACATTGGGCGGGCGGGTTTCCATCCGGCCGACATGGATCTGCTGAAGCTGCAATTCGGCGGTATCCTCGACGGTGAGGATGCGCTCGGCATTGTCGATGAACGACGACAGCGCGTTGAGTGTCGTGGTCTTGCCCGAGCCGGTCCCGCCCGAGACGACGATATTGAGGCGCGTCGCCACGGCGGCCTGAAGATAGGCGGCCATTTCCTCGGAAAAGGCGCCGAACCGCACCAGGTCGTCGATACCGAGCTTGTCCTTCTTGAACTTGCGGATCGACACCAGGCTGCCATCGACGGCCACCGGCGGCACCATCGCGTTGAAGCGCGAGCCATCGGCAAGGCGGGCGTCGACATAGGGGTTGGATTCGTCCACCCGCCGGCCCACCGCGCTCACGATCTTGTCGATGATGCGCAGGAGGTGCTTTTCATCCTTGAAGGTGACATCGCTCACCACAAGCTTGCCGTCGCGCTCGATGAAAATCTGGTGCGGGCCGTTGACGAGGATATCGCTGATCGTATCGTCTTTGAGCAGGGTTTCGAGCGGCCCCAGCCCCTTGACCTCGTCATAAAGTTCCTGCGTCAGGCGCGCGCGGTCCTCGCGGTTGAGCACGATGCCCTTTTCCTGAAGGATTTCGGCAGAGATCGAGGTGATCTCGGCACGCAGGTCGGCCTCGGTCGCGGTGTCGAGCGCGGCAAGGTTGAGATTGTCGAGCAGCGCGCGGTGCAGCTCGATCTTGATCTCGCCAAGGCGTTCCTTGCGCTTGCGCTCCTTGTCCTCGGGGGCGGCGGTGGCGGCGGCCTTTTGCGGCGGGCGGCGCAGGCTTGTGATCTTTACGGCAGGCTCGGGTTTTGCGCCCGGCACCGGCTGGTTTGCGGGGGATTTCGAGACGGGCGTCGCGGCCCCGGTCTTCTTGTAACGCGAAAACATGTGGTGCGTCCTTTCCTCAGGCGGCCTCGGCCTCGTCGCGGCTGAGATCGTGCAGCGAGCGGGCCAGTTTGGCGATTTCGCGGCGCAGCGGATTCTTGGCTGCGGTCGAGGCGAGCGGTAGCCCGTGATCGGCGCTTTGCGACACCGCGCGCCCGCCATCGGGAAGCTGAAGCTCGATCCCGATTTCAAGGCTGTCCGCCAGCCGCTTGACCCGCGAGCGCCCGCCGATATCGGTGAATTTCGGGGCGCGGTTCAGGCAATAGCGCAGCTTTTCCAGCGGCAGATCCTCGGCCTGAAGCGCGCGCTTGATGCGCAGGCAATTCTGCGCCGAACGCATGTCAAGCTCGAGCGTGGCGAAATAGATCTGGCACAGGTTGAGCACGGTTTCGGTCCATTGCACCAGCGTTGTCGGCATGTCGACGATGACATAATCGAAGTGACGGCGCGCAAGCTCCAGCACGCGGCTCACATCCTCGGGGCCGATCATGTCGAGCGGCAGGATATCCGTGGGCGCGGTGAGCACGCGAAGCTTGTCCTCGAAGCTCATCAGCGCCTGGCGGAATACATCCTCGTCGAGACGCTCGGTATCCGACCACATCTCGAACACGACATCGCGGCGGGGCAGGTCGAGGAACGTGGCGGTAGAGCCGAATTGCAGGCTGAGATCAATCAGGCAGACCTGCGGCGGCCTAGCCTTGTCGACATTGGCAAGCTCCCAGGCGAGGTTGACGGCGAGGGTGGTCGCGCCGGTGCCGCCCGCAAGCCCCTGCACGGCGAGGATCACGCCACCGTCGCTATTGGCCTCGGGCAGGCGCTGCGCCTCGGGGGCGGCGGCGGGGGCCGGGGCCTCGTGGAGCCGCTCGATGGCGGCCTGCAATTCCCCCTCGGGCAGCGGATAGGGCACGAATTCATCGGCCCCGGTGCGCAAGAGCTGGTGCAGGGCGGCGGGGCTGACATCCTCGGCGATCAGGATGCTCTTGATGCCGCGCGCCGCCGCGATGCGGATGATCTCGTTCATCAGCGGCAGGTCATCCTCGTCATGCTCGTCCATCGCCAGGGCGATGAAATCAAGGCTTTCGGCCTCGTCCTGGCTGAGAAAGGCCAGCGCCTCGGAAAAGCCCAGATCGCCCCAGGCCTCGCCCAGGGCCGCCTCCATATCCTCGATGAGCAGGTCGAAATTCTGCACATCGCGGCTGATCGTGCAGGCGCGGATCGGGGGCGTCTCGGACTGGGTCATCTTGTTACTCACCATTCTTGTCACTCCGGTCGTCACGCGCCCACCGGCAGCGCACACCACAGCCGAAAACGGGGCGCGGTTCTGGTGCGGAGAGGGGCACGGGGCATTGTTCCATGTTACGAAGATGGCCGTTAATGTGGGCGACATTTTGGCCAAAAGATCGTAATTGTAGGAAGCTCAGACACAAAGGCCCGCCTGTCCGGGCGGGCCTTTGACGACGCCCGGTCGGCGAGATCGCCCGCTACTCGTTGTTGCCTGTCACCTCGGCGTCGAGGGTGACGTCTGAGGCCGCTTTCGCGCTCTCGATATATTCACGGTAGACCACCTCGGCATATTTGCCGTCCATGATGATCGGGCTGGTATCGACAAATCCCGATACTTCGGTGACGGTGCGGCGGTTGCGGCGCTCGCGCCCCTCTGTGACGATGAGCGGCTGGGTCTCGCCGAAGGAGGCAACCGCCTCGAGCCGGTCGCGACCGATCCCCTGGCTGGCAAGGAAGCCGACCACGGCGCGCGCCCGGCGCAATCCGAGCGCCTTGTTGTAGCCCGCCGAGCCGACCGCGTCGGTATGGCCGTAGACGCGGAAACGCACCTCGGGGAACTGCCTGATCCAGCGCGCCTGTTCGCGCAGCTTGTCGCGCGCGTCGGCGTCGAGAACGGCGGAATTGAACGGAAAATTGACCGTGCTCTGCACTTCGTTTGCAAAGCGGTTGGCGAGATCGACGACATAGCTGCGCTCGCCGGTCATCACGAGATGGTTGTTCATCATCGCCCCGCCGAAGGCTCCGTTATCGATTAGCGATCCCGCCTCGCCGTAATAAGAGCGCACCACGGCACCATCGGGCGGCGCGCAGGCCACCGCCGCAAGAAGGCCGGAGATCGCCATATATCGTTTCATCGTCTCGCCCCCTGTCATTCCATCACATAGCCGTAGGAGCCGGTGAAATCCTGCCGGGCAACCTCGCCCGCGGCACCGGATTGCGGCGCTTCGCGTGCCACGCGCCCGTTGAGAAACAGATCGCCCTCGGAGGGGATGCGCACCCGGTCGGTGGGCAGCGCCAAGGCCTCGCCACGCATAGGCGAGACAAGATGCGCCGAAACGATGATGACAAGCTCGCTTTGCGCGCGCTGGTAATCGGCGCTGCGAAACAGCGCGCCAAGCACCGGCACATCGCCAAGCCACGGCACCTGGCTGTTGTTGTCGCGGAAATCGTCCTGCAACAGTCCGGCGATGGCAAAGCTTTCGCCGTCGCGGATCGTGACCGTGGTGGAGGTGTCACGCCGCCGGAAAGCGGGCAGCGTGATGGCACCGGTGTTGAGCTGTTGCGACGGGTCGATGGACGAGACCGCCGCCGCCATTTCCAGGTTGATGACGCCATCATCGAGCACGCGGGGAACGAATTTCAACTCCACCCCGAATTTCTTGTAGTCGACGGTGATGGTGCCCTGTTCCTGCGACACGGGGATCGGAAATTCGCCCCCGGCGAGAAAGCTTGCCTCCTGGCCCGAAAGGGCGGTGAGGTTCGGCTCTGCGAGGGTGCGCACGACGCCCTTGGTCTCGAGCGCTTGCAGCAGGATGCCAAGCTCGGTCGAGCCGATGTCGAAGCCGATAAAGGCGGTGCCGGCGGCGGTCTCGCTGGTGATCGTGCCGGGGCTGACCGACACGGGCCCGCGGCCTGCCCCGATCTCGCCGGTGTTGACCCCTGGGCCCACGAATCCGAATTGCTGCACATTGCCGCCGTTGCGGTTCGAGAGCGCGTCAAGCGAGAGCGATGCCGAGAGCGCCTTGGATACCGTGCGCTGCATTTCCGCAAAGCGGACCTTGAGCATCACCTGCTGTTTGCCCGAGACCGACATGAGGTTGGAGACCCGCTCCGGCGCATACCGCTCGGCAAGCTCGAGCGCGCGTTGCAGGCGCGTGGGGCTCGAGACCGTGCCCGACAGCACGATACCGTCATTGGCGGTGCGCACGTCGATCTTTTCGCCGGGGAGGATCTGGCGGAGGCGTTCCTTGAACTCGGCAATATCGGTGCTGACATGCACGTCGATATTGGTGATGAGGCGCCCGGTATCGTCAAAGAGCGTCAGCGTGGTGCGCCCCGGCGTCTTGCCCAGCACATAGATGGTGCGATCCGACAGCGTCGAGAAATCGGCAATCGCGGGGTTGGCGATGCTCAACTCGGCAAAGGATATGTCGCTTTCGACCACGACGGCGCGGTTCATCGCAACGGCGATATTGCTGGACGCGTCGCCGCGCAGGACGCGCACGGTTTCGGCGCGTGCCTCCGGCACACCCGCCGTCATGCCGACCAACGCGACCGCGAGGGCCGAGTATATAATGGTCCTGATGTTCATGTGACCTGCCTCTCCGATCACGCCTCTTGTCCGGGTCTTGCGCCCGTGTTTCACGATACCCTGCGTGACATTTCGTTATTTTGCAAGGAATCAATGAGATTCGCGGCGTCTTTCATCCTGTCTGTGCCGTTTGTGCCGCCCGATATGCCAGGGGCCGCCCCAAAGGCGGCCCCTCTCGGCGCGATGCGCCGCGCGGTCAGTTGGTGCAGGGGATGGGGGTCATAACCACCTCGGAGCCGCGGCGCGTGCGCACCATGCATTGCTCTTTTTCCTCTTCCATCGGCATCGGGGCCTCGGCGGCCTGAAGCCCAAGCAGCCTGTTTTGATCGACCTCGATCACCTCGGCGGTGCTTTCGTCGAGCGCGCCCACCAGCGACAGCGACAGCCGCCCGGTAGATTGCGCCTGCGCGAGCGCCGCGACCTGTTGCGGTGTGGCGGCGACGGTGACGGTGCGCGCGATGCGCGCCTCTTCGCGGTCCATGTCGGCGCTCTGGTCAACGGCGACAAGCGGCATGCGCGACTCGATGAGCTTGGTCACGCTGCCGGTGGAGTTGCCCTCGGTGCGGATCTCGCCGCGCCCGACCGAGCCGGTCCAGTAGACATCGACACGATCACCGGGGCGCAGAAAGCCCGAAACGCCGCTCTTGGCATCCACCTCGATGGCGAAGGCGCGCATTCCATTGGCAAGCCGCGAGCCGATCCCGGCAGGCTCTCCGGGCTTGGTCACCTTGCCGGTGAGGATCACCTCGCCCTTGACCATGCTGCGCAGCACCTCGCGCGGATCGCGCGCCTCCTCGGGGAAAAGCGCGGTCACGTCGGTGAAAACGCCCTCGGGCAGGGCCGCCTTGGGATAGCTCACGCGTTTCACCGCGTCCTTTTCGAGCTTTGCGCCGTATTTTAGATCGCGCGCGGCGACCATGACCTCGACCGTCTCCATCGCCGGGGCGTGTTGCTGCCGTTCGGCGGCAAGCGCTTGCTGATATTGGTTGATGTAATTCCTGGCCATGTAGGTGGCAAAGCCTGCAAGGCCGACGCCGACCAGAAGAACCAGTCCGAATATGAGGCGCATCGCGTCATCCTTTTCAGTTTGCCCGGCAGATCACCGGTTCGATTGCCGCCACGATAGCGCGGGATTATGGCCAAATATGGGAGGCAGAGAGGGGGAATCGCGGCGCTCAGTCCTTGGTCGCGCGCAACAGCACATCAGCCGTGGCCGCGCCGATCGGGTTGTCGCCGTCGATGAAGAAAACCGCTACCGAGGCCCCGAGCGCGGTGACGATCGCGGTCAGCACGACCCAATCCACGGTCACGGCACCGCTGTCCTCGGTCAGGAAAAACCTGATGATCCCGTTGCGCATCTGTCACCCCGTGATGCAAACCCGGCACCCTGCGAGGCGCTGGCTGCCGGTGGCGCGATCCGGCGGAACACTCGTTACGCGCGCCTGCGGGGCCGTGTCCGCGCCGGACACGGCCCCACGAAAGCCCTGCGCCCCCCCCACTGCCCTTGGGACGGTGGGGGGGGCAACCAGGCATTACTTCTCGGCGGTGAGCGAGTTGTCCGAGTTGGCGCCGATGTCGCTCCCGATGGCGGTCGCGGCGGTGCCGATACCGGTCTGGATGGTGGACACACCGGCGATGCCGAGGCCCACGACAGCAGCGGTCAGCACGACCCAGTCAACCGTCACAGCACCGTCTTCGTCGTTGCGGAAGTTCTTGATAAAGTTCATCATGGTTTGGTCCCTCCAAAGGATCAGTTGCTACGTTGTCACATCCACCCCGGTTTCAGACCCTTCAGTTTTTATGGCCCGTTGCCGTCGTGGTGTGACCCTATATGGCCCCCGAATTCGGGCGCGATTTGGGCGGCATTGAAGCGATTTTCGAGTATCGAAGAATTTTATAGAAAAAAACACCAATGCATTGAAAGAAAACGGGTTTATCTTGAACATTTCCGCTTGGGCACATCCTTGACGTGTAAAATTTGTCAAAAATCGTGCAAGACGTGCTCCGAAATCGCAACGATTCTGGCCTTTGGGGGCGATTGTTGGCATAGTGCTGCAAAACGGTCCGGGGGCGGGGCAGTGCCGATCAACGGAATATTCAGGAATTCATGCGCCTGTGTGGCGCTAGTGGTCGCGGGCCTTGCGCAGGCGGGCGAGCGGGCGGATGCGCCACCGCCGTTTCCCGAGTTTACCTTCAAGCTTGAAAAGGCCCCGAAGCCCGGCGAACGGCGCGGCCCTTTGGTGCAGATCGCGCCCGAGGCCGCACCCCGCGCCGAGGCGGCGCCTGCCACCGGGGCCGCGCCGCGCCTTGGCTGGTTCTGGGAGACGGTACCCGCCGAGGCAGGGGCCGATGGGGCCACCCGCCTGCGCGCGGCGACGGCGCGGGTGGCCAACCCGCCCGCCGGTGTCTCTGTGACCACACCGAGGCTGGAGATGCTGCAAGCCATCCTGCGCGCGCGCGGGGCCGATATCCTGCGCGCCACCATCGGCACGCGCGTGTCCCCCGCGCTAGCGCTGGCGGTGATCGCGGTGGAATCGGGCGGGCGTGCAGAGGCGGTATCAAGCAAGGGCGCGCAGGGGCTGATGCAGCTCATGCCCGACACGGCGGCGCGGTTCGGCGTGGCCGACGCGCTGGCCCCGGCGGCCAATATCGGCGGCGGGGTGGCCTATCTCGACTGGTTGATCGGGGAATTCGGCGGGGATGTGATCCTGGCGCTGGCAGGCTATAACGCGGGCGAGGGGGCGGTGCGCGACCACGCCGGCGTGCCGCCCTTTGCCGAGACGCGCGACTACGTGCCGCTGGTGCTTGCGGCCTTTGACGTGGCACGCGGCCTGTGCAAGACGCGGCCCGAGCTTGTCACCGATGCCTGCGCGTTTGATCTGGCATTGAAATAAAGCATGTTGCTCAAAAACGGGACCCGGTTTTGAGCTTCTCGAACATGCGCCACCAATGAACAGGGCCGGGCGTGTGCCCGGCCCCCGATATCAGGCGACGATGGTTGCCTCGGTGGCGGCGCGGATCTCGTCCTCGGTCACGCCATCGGCGCATTCCACGATGCGCAAGCCGCCCTCGACCACGTCGAGCACGCCAAGGTTGGTGACGATGCGATTGACCACCCCGGTGCCGGTCAGCGGCAGGGTGCATTGCTTCAAGAGCTTCGACTCGCCCGCCTTGTTGGTGTGGTCCATCACCACCACCACCCGGCGCACGCCAGCCACCAGATCCATCGCGCCGCCCATGCCCTTGATGAGCTTGCCGGGGATCATCCAGTTGGCCAGATCGCCGTTTTCGGCCACTTCCATCGCGCCGAGGATCGCCATGGCG
This sequence comes from Roseovarius sp. MBR-78, assembly GCF_040547535.1. Taxonomy (NCBI): domain Bacteria; kingdom Pseudomonadati; phylum Pseudomonadota; class Alphaproteobacteria; order Rhodobacterales; family Roseobacteraceae; genus Roseovarius; species Roseovarius sp. MBR-78. The sequence goes on along the minus strand of NZ_JBEPPX010000002.1, from coordinate 144,974 downwards.
ATCTTGCCGCCCCGGATCATGCCGAACGAGGTGGCGCTGTCGAAATAGGCGGTGTGAGGCAGCTCTGTGATGGTCTGCTTGCCGGCGTTGATGAGGTCGGGGTCTTCGTCGCCCTCGAGCGGGAAGGGCCCCATGCCGAGCATCCCGTTTTCCGATTGCAGCGTCACCTGCACCCCCTCGGGGATGTAGTTGCTGACCAGCGTCGGAATGCCGATGCCGAGATTGACATAGGTGCCATCCTCAAGCTCTTGCGCGGCGCGTGCCGCCATCTGATTGCGATCCCAGGGCATCAGGCTTCCTCCCTCTTGCGAACGGTGCGTTGCTCGATCCGTTTCTCGTGCTCGCCTTGAATAAGGCGGTGCACGTAGATGCCGGGCAGATGGATATTGTCGGGGTCGAGCGTGCCCGGCTCCACGATTTCCTCGACCTCCATCACGCAGGTGCGCCCGCACATCGCCGCAGGCGGGTTGAAGTTGCGCGCGGTCTTGCGGAAGATCGCGTTGCCGGTGGTATCGGCCTTCCACGCCTTGACGATGCTGAGATCGGCAAAGATGCCGTGCTCCATGATATAGGTCTCGGGCGCGCCGTCGGGGCCGGTGGGAAACTCCTTGTGGTCCTTGCCCTCGGCGATCTGCGTGCCCACCCCGGTCTTGGTGTAGAAGCCGGGAATGCCACAGCCGCCCGCGCGCATCCGCTCGGCAAGCGTGCCCTGGGGGTTGAATTCAAGCTCCAGCTCGCCGCTGAGATATTGCCGCATGAATTCGGCATTCTCGCCGACATAGGACGACATCATCTTTTTCACCTGCCGGGTCTGAAGCAGGATGCCGATGCCGAAATCATCCACGCCCGCGTTGTTGCTGGCGAAGGTGAGATCCTTGACACCCGAATCGCGGATGGCCGAAAGCAGCAATTCGGGAATGCCGCAGAGACCGAAGCCGCCCGCGGCGATCACCATATCATCGCGCAAGAGCCCGTCGAGCGCCTCGGCGGCCGAGCCGTAAACCTTGGACATTGCGAACCTCCTCGTGAAACCTGTCGGGGGTGGTATGGCGGCGGCGTGGGCGCGAGTCAACGCGACGCGCGCACCCAATGACGCGGTTTAGGGAATACTACGTAGCGCCGGCGCGGTGGCCGCTTTCTTGAAAAGAAAGCGGGCGGAAATCTTCCGAAGATTTCGGCTTTCCGGCCTCAGCCGGTTTTCTTGCGTGCCGCAGGCTTTTTGGCGGCGGGTTTCTTCGCAGCGGCTTTCTTGGGCGCAGCTTTTTTCTTGCCGCCCGGTTTCGCCGCCTTGGCCGCGATGAGAGCGAGTGCCGCGTCCAGCGTGATCGCCTCGGGGGGGGTGTCCTTGGGCAGGGTGGCGTTGACCTTGCCCCATTTGACATAAGGCCCATACCGCCCCTCGAAGACCTGCACCGGTCCGCCCTCATCGGGATGCTCGCCCAACTCGCGCAGGGGCTTGGCCGCCGCGCGCCCGCGCCCGCCGGGATTGGCGCGTTTGGCGGCGAGCAGTTCCACCGCGCGGTTCATGCCGATCTCGAACACATCCGCCGGATCCTTGAGATTGGCATAGACCGGCTTGGCGTCCTCGGGGCCCTGATGCATGATATAGGGGCCAAATCGACCGAAATTGGCCTTGACCATGCCGCCCTCGGGATGCGCGCCCACCTCGCGCGGCAGGCTCAGCAGCGTCAGCGCCTTCTCGAGCGTCATCTCCTCGGCCTTCCAGCCCTTGGGCAGGCTGGCGCGCTCTGGCTTCTTGTTCTCTTCCGTGGCCTCGCCGCGCTGCACATAGGGGCCGAAACGGCCCGAGCGCAGCGATATCTCGTTGCCCGCGTCATCCTCGCCGAGGATGCGGTCGCCGTTTTCCGCCGCGTCCCCGCCGATGGGGCGGGTGTAGCGGCATTCGGGGTAATTGCCGCAGCCGACAAAGCCGCCCGAGCGCGAGGTCTTGAGATGCAATTGCCCGGTGCCGCAAAGCGGGCATTGGCGCGGGTCGCTGCCATCCTCGCGGGGCGGGTAGAGCGTGGGCGCGAGCGCTGCGTCGAGCACGTCGAGCACCTGCGTGATCCTGAGTTCCGATGTTTCTGCGATAGCCGCCGAGAAATCGCGCCAGAAGCGGCCGAGGATTTCCTTGTAATCCGCCTCGCCCGCGCTCACCCGGTCGAGATCCTCCTCGAGATTGGCGGTGAATTCGTAGCCCACGTATTTGCGGAAGAAATTGATGAGGAAGGTGGTGACGATGCGGCCCTTGTCCTCGGGGACAAGGCGGCCCTGATCCTTGCGGACATATTCGCGCTCCTCGATGGTGCCGAGCACGCTGGCATAGGTGGAGGGGCGGCCGATGCCCAGCTCTTCCATCTTCTTGACGAGCGTCGCCTCGGTATAGCGCGGCGGGGCCTGGGTGAAATGTTGCAGGGCGAGGGCGGCCTCGTTGTCGGAAAGGATGGCGGCGGGGGTCTCTGCCCCGTCCTGCGCCTTGACGAATTCGGCGCGCAGCCCGGATTTGGCGAATGCGACGCTGTCCCCCTGCATGATCTGCGGCAGGCGGCGGTCGTCCTCGTCGGCGGCGACATCGTCGCGCCCCTCCTCATAGACCTTGAGAAAGCCGTCAAACAGCATCACCTGCCCGGTGGCGCGCAATCCCACCTGCCCATCCTCGCTGCCGATCTCTACGGTGGTGCGTTCGAGCCGGGCGGCGGCCATCTGGCAGGCCAGCGTGCGTTTCCAGATGAGATCGTAGAGCTTGCGCTGATCGGCGTCCGCGATGCGGATCTTGCCTGCGTCGCGCGTCATCTCGGTGGGGCGGATGCATTCATGCGCTTCCTGCGCGTTCTTGGCCTTGTTTTTATACATGCGCGGGGATTTGGGCAGGTAATCGGCGCCGAACCGGTCCTTGATCGCGTCGCGCGCGGCCATCACCGCCTCGGGGGCCATGTCGATGCCGTCGGTGCGCATATAGGTGATGAGCCCGGCCTCGTAGAGGCGCTGCGCGGCGCTCATGCATTGGCGCGCGCCCATGCCGAATTTGCGGCTGGCCTCCTGCTGGAGGGTGGAGGTCATGAACGGGGCCGAGGGGTTGCGCGTGGCGGGCTTGGCCTCGACCGAAGCGACCGTGAGGGCGCGCGAGGCGACGGCCTGCACCGCCATTTCGGCCTGCGTCGCGTTGGCGAGGTCGAACTTGTCGAGCTTGCTGCCCGCGAGCGTGACAAGGCGCCCCTCGAACTCCTGCCCGCGCGGTGTGGTGAGCAGCGCCTTCACGGACCAGTATTCGCGGGCGCGGAACGCCTCGATCTCTTCCTCGCGCTCAACGATGAGGCGCAGGCACACGGATTGCACGCGGCCTGCCGAGCGCGCGCCGGGCAGCTTGCGCCAGAGCACCGGCGAAAGGTTGAAGCCCACGAGGTAATCGAGCGCGCGCCGCGCCAGATAGGCTTCGACCAAGGGCGCGTCGACCTGGCGGGGGTTTTTCATCGCCTCGGTGACGGCGGTTTTGGTGATCGCGTTGAACACCACGCGGCTCACGGGGGTGTCCTTGCGGATCGCCTTGCGCTTGCGCAGGGTTTCCTCGAGATGCCAGCTGATCGCCTCGCCTTCGCGGTCGGGGTCGGTGGCGAGGATCAGCGCGTTGTCGTCCTTCAATGCGTCGGCGATGGCCTTGACATGCTTGCGCGCGTCGGCACCCACCTCCCATGTCATGTCAAAACCGTTCTCGGGATCGACCGATCCATCCTTGGGCGGCAGGTCGCGGACATGGCCATAGCTTGCCAGAACCGTGTAGCCATCGCCGAGATACTTGTTGATTGTCTTGGCCTTGGCGGGGGATTCGACAACGACGACGGGCATGGGCACTCCTTCCGGCTTTGCGGGCCGCTTATGGCGGGGGACCATGTGCGCTGGCAAGGGGGTTTGTCAACGCGGGGCGGGAACCGGGTATGCGGGGGGCTTCAGACCGCGAGCGAGACGAGGCCGCCGGGATGGCGGGTGATGCGTCCGTCAAGCTCCAGCGTGACTAGCGCCGGTGCGATCGCCTGCGCGGGGCTGGCAAGATCGCGGATGAGTTGATCCTCGGCCAGCGGCGAGGGGCCGAGGCGCGCAAGGATCTCGGAATGCAGTGCGGCGGTGTCGCGCAAGGGCCGGGCGGGGCGCGCTGGCGGCGCGGGATCGGGCAGGGGGATTTCGGCCTGAACGGGGGCCTGCGCCTGCGGCAATGCCTCGATCACGTCGGCGGCGCTGCGCACCAGCGTGGCCCCGTCGCGGATCAGCATGTTGCAGCCCGAGGCGCGGGCGTCGATCGGGTGGCCGGGCACGGCCATGACCTCGCGCCCCTGATCGAGGGCGGTGCGCGCTGTGATGAGCGAGCCGGATTTCGCCGCCGCCTCGACCACCACGACCGCGCGGGCCAGCCCGCTGACAAGGCGGTTGCGGGTCGGAAAGTGGCGCGCCTGAGGGACAAGGCCGATGGGTTGCTCCGAAAGGCACAGGCCGGTTTTGGCGATCTGCTGGCACAGCGCCTTGTTCTCGGACGGGTAGATCACATCGACGCCGCCCGCCATGACCGCGATGGTGCCGCGTTCGAGGCTGGCGTGATGGGCGGCGGTGTCGATGCCGCGCGCGAGGCCCGAGGCGATGACAAAGCCCTGCCCGGATAGCTCGGCGGCCAGTGCGCGGGCCATGCGCAGGCCAAGCGAGGAGGCGTTGCGCGCGCCGACGATGGCGATGACGGGGCGCGCGAGCAAGGCCGGATCGCCCTTGATCCAGAGCACGGGTGGCGCGTCGGACAGATCGCGCAGCGCCGCCGGGTAGGCGGGATCGGCATAGGTAAGAAGCCGCGCGCCCGCCTTGGCCCCAGCGCGCAATTCGGCCACGGCCACGCCTTCGGGGCAGGTTGTGTAATCGGGCACGCCCGCGGCGCGGGCGACTTCGGGCAGGGCACCAAGGGCCGCGGCGGCGGTGCCGTGATCGGCGAGCAGACGGTGGAAGGTCGTCGGGCCGACGCGACGAGAGCGCAAGAGGCGAAGCCACGTCACCCGGTCATCTTCCGTGGTGGGTGGGAGTGGGGGGTGAGTGGAAGGATGATTTCTATCGGGCATCCGTGACCTCGCCAACTTGCAAGGACAGGGATAGCGCACGCAGGGTTAACGGGCGGTAAACCGAAACGGGGGGCGGTGTGGGTTTTTTGGAGATTTCGTTTAAGATATTGATATATTGCGGTAATTATTTTATCGACGGTGGGATGGGCTGAGGTTAGATGCGTATTTCTTGCAAGATGTAGCCGGGGCAGTGGTGGCTGCGGCGGGACAGGTTCTCGCGTCACGGGGGGTGAGCCCGCGCCTATGCTTGGTTCATGTTGCGCCGGTGGTGGGTTTCACCCACCCTACAGAAATTGCTGGCTACAGACTGCGTCCGAGCAACTAAGACCGCACTACGAGGCCAAAATCGCTTGAAAAGATAGCAAGTAATGTGGAGATTGCTCCCAAATAGATCAAAAATTGGGAATGTTGATTTGAGGAGATCGGGTTGAGCGATGTCAATGACATAGATGCTGAATTGCTAGATGTTTGGAATAGCAATACGTTTGGACGCTCACTTTGCGAGGAACTGTCTGAAAACCAAGCGCTTATTGAGCAATATCATCGCGAAGATGCGCGATTGCTCGGTCTCGACAGAAATGAACACCTGGCGGAATGTCTGCGCGGTAACCGATATTTCAACCAATACGAGGCTCTACAGATTCGTGTCGCTGACATTATCGCGGAACGCCAAATTCGCGTTTGGCATTATACAAGGCTTCTCGACTTTGAAATTACTGCTATGAAAAATGCGATTGAGGTGTCGACCGAAGAAGGAATGCAAGCACGGTTGACCGAGCTTGAGCGTCGAGGCCATCTTTCTGCTGTAGAAGTTCAAATGTTACTAGAGCGAAGCGCGCTAAAAACGCAGAAAGAATGTAGAGAGAATAGATTTTTCTGCGTTCCATCTCCAATGAGCGTGACTGAACGAGGTGTCGAACTTCTTTTGAGGAATTGGGGCGGCGAAGTTGTCTATTTCCACCAGCAGGACGAAGACTTACTTCAGAAACTTCAAGAGTTGGGACTTCCAAGGGTTATTGAGATTGCTGCAAAGGTATCTGATTCAATGTCGCGATACTCGCTCGCGGACTGTGTTCTGAACACGTATGCAGTCGACTTGGGATTTCCACTCTGCCCCACGAACACCGACCTTTGCATCAAGGAAAATCCACCCCCAGCCAAGGTTCTTGCCGTTCACACACAAGGGGAGCAAGCGTTTCATCAATTAGGATGCGGCTATCCAGATGGTGCCGAAGTTCTGCGCAGCCGACATGGACGATGGAACAAAAGTTTTGACGGCTGAGGCGTGTATCTTAAAACCTGTTCATAAATTGCGCTGAAATTATCGCCCCCTAAACCGCCGATCCCCCCACCGTCAGCCCGCCGATCAGCACCGTGGGCTGGCCCACGCCCACGGGCACCCATTGGCCCTGTTTGCCGCAATTGCCCATGCCGGGATCGAGCGCCATGTCGTTGGCCAGCCCCCGGATGCGCTGGAGGGCGGTGGCGCCGTCGCCGATGAGGGTGGCGCCTTTGACCGGGGCACCGATCCGGCCGTTCTTCACGCGGTAGGCCTCGGTGCAGGAGAAGACGAACTTGCCATTGGTGATATCGACCTGCCCGCCGCCGAAGCCCACCGCGTAGATCCCGTCCTTCAGCTCGGCCACCAGATCGCCGGGGGTGGCGTCGCCGCCCAGCATATAGGTGTTGGTCATGCGCGGCATGGGGGCGTGGGCGTAGCTTTCGCGCCGCCCGTTGCCGGTGGGGGCCACGCCCATCAGGCGGGCGTTCTGGCGGTCCTGCATGAAGCCCACAAGGATGCCGTCCTCGATCAGCACGTTGCGCGCCGAGGGCGTGCCTTCGTCGTCGATGGTGAGCGAGCCGCGCCGGTCGGGGAGGGTGCCGTCGTCGAGCACGGTGACGCCGGGGGCGGCGATGCGTTGGCCCATAAGACCGGCGAAGGCGGAGCTTCCCTTGCGGTTGAAATCGCCCTCGAGCCCGTGGCCGATGGCCTCGTGCAAAAGGATGCCGGGCCAGCCGGGGCCAAGGACCACGTCCATCATTCCGGCGGGCGCGTCCTCGGCCTCTAGGTTCACCAGCGCCACGCGCAGCGCCTCGCGGGTCTTGGCCTGCCAGGCAGCGGGGTCAATGAGGCCGGTGAGGCCAAGACGCCCGCCGCCCCCGGCGCTGCCCTGTTCGCGGCGGCCATTTTCCTCGACGATGACCGCGACATTGACGCGGGTCATGGGGCGGGTGTCGCGCAATTCCTGACCGTCGGGGCGCAGGATCACCACCTCCTGCAATGAGGCCGCGAGCGAGGCGGTGACCTGCACCACGCGCGGATCGAGCGCGCGGGCGAAGGCGTCGATCTCGCGCAGGGTCTCGATCTTGACGGGGAAGGCGGCCCCGGCGATGGGGTCTTCGTCGGTATAAAGGTGGCGGTTGGTGGGGGCGGGGTTGGTGGCGAGCGTGGCCCCGCCTGCGCCCACGGCAAGGCGGGCGGTCTCGACCGCGCGCTTCAGCGCCGCCTCGGTCACGTCTGAGGAATGGGCGTAGCCGGTCACCTCGCCCTGCACCGCGCGCAGGCCGAACCCCTCGGAGGCATCATAGGAGGCAGAGCGAAGCCGCCCGTCATCAAAGCTCAGCGCCTCGGCGCGGCGGCGCTCTAGAAACAGCTCGCCATCATCGGCCCCAAGGGTTGCTGCGCGCAAATGCCGCAGCGCCGAGTCGCGGTCGATCAGCGTGTCAAAGGGGCGGAACCGGGTATCGCTCATGTGGTTTTGTCCTGTATGGGGGCTGTGCGGCTGATGGGCGCAGCTTGATCTAAATCAAAAAAGCGTCCGTTTGCCGCAATGCTCTTTCTTGTCGTCATCAGCAGAATATGGTTTTAGAGTGCCGCAAGACAACGGCCTTCCGCCGCAGCCCGGCCCGCATGGGCAGGGCCAATGACATGAACAGCTCAACCGACCAGGGTGCCAAATGCGATTTACCCCCAGCCTCATGGCCGTCATGGCCGCCATCCTCGCCCTTCCGGCGCATGCGCAAGAGATCGTCGGCGCGCCTGTCGCGGGCAAAACCGGGTTTCAGCCTGCGGCAACCGAGCTTGCCCGCGATCTGCAATGGCTCGACGGGGCGATCAACATCATCATCATCGCGATCACGATATTCGTGACCGGGCTGCTGGCCTATGTGATCCTGCGCTACAACCGGCGCGCCAACCCGACGCCCGCGAAATTCACCCACAACACGCCGGTTGAGATCGCCTGGACCATCGTGCCGATCCTGATCCTTGTGTTCATCGGGGCCAATTCGCTGCCGATCCTGTTCAAGCAGCAGGAGATCCCCGAGGGCGAGATCCATGTCAAGGCGACCGGGTATCAGTGGTATTGGGGCTATGAATATACCGATCACGACTTCGGCTTTGACAGCTACATGATCGGCGCGCCGGCCACGGGTGGCGACAACCGGTTGACGCCCGAGGTGGAGGCGCAACTCGTCGAGGCGGGATATAGCCGTGACGAGTTCCTGCTCGCGACCGATACCGCCCTGGTCGTGCCGGTGAACAAGACCGTGGTGATGACCGTGACCGGCGCCGACGTGATCCATAGCTGGACGATCCCCGCCTTCGGCGTCAAGCAGGACGCGGTGCCGGGGCGGCTGGCGCAGCTTTGGTTCAAGGCCGAGAAAGAGGGCATCTATTTCGGGCAATGCTCCAAGCTGTGCGGGCAGTCCCACGCCTATATGCCGATCACCGTCAAGGTGGTGAGCGAGGCGGAATATGCCGCGTGGCTGAAGGGCGCGGTCGAGGAATATGCCGGCGATCCGTCCACCCTGCCGGAGGCGGTGCAGGTGGCGACGGCTGACTGAGTGTGCAGGGCCGGGCGCGCCCCGGCCTTGTAACTGCCCTGAAATGATGAACAAAAGAGCCTGACCCATGAGCGACGCAAGCCTGCACAGTGCCAGCGCCACGCAACAAGGCGAGGCTGGTTTCGGCGATTTCTTTGCGCTGCTGAAACCGCGCGTCATGACGCTTGTGGTGTTCACGGCGCTGGTGGGGCTGTTGGCGGCACCGGTTGCGGTGCATCCGGTGGTGGCGCTGGCGGCGATCCTGTTCATCGCGGTGGGCGGCGGGGCGGCGGGCGCGCTCAACATGTGGTGGGAATCCGATATCGACGCGATGATGAAGCGCACGCGCAAGCGGCCCATCCCCACAGGCCGGGTCAGCCGCGACGAGGCGTTCGCCTTCGGGATCACGCTGGCGGCTATGTCGGTTGTGATGCTGTGGCTTGCGACCAATGCGCTGGCCGCTGCGATCCTGGCCTTTACCATCTTTTTCTACGTGGTGATCTACACCATCGGCCTCAAACGCTGGACGCCTCAGAATATCGTCATCGGCGGTGCGGCGGGGGCGTTTCCACCGATGATCGGCTGGGCGGCGGCGACCGGCACGATAAGCATAGAATCGGTGTTGATGTTCGCGCTCATCTTCATGTGGACGCCACCGCATTTCTGGGCGCTGGCGCTGTTCATGCGCGGCGACTATGACAGCGCGGGCGTGCCGATGCTGACCGTCACCCATGGCCGCCGCGCCACGAGGGTGCATATCCTGGCCTATACCGTGCTGCTGGCCGTCCTGGCGGTGGGCGCGGCGTTCACCGGGATCGGCGGGCCGGTCTATCTCGCTGTTGCGGTGGTGTTCAACGCGCTCTTCCTGCGCGATGCGGTGGCGATCTGGCGGCGCGACGAAGCCGTGGCCGAGGCCGATAACTACCGGGTCGAAAAGCGCGCCTTCCGGCTGTCGCTTTGGTATCTCTTCGCGCATTTCACCGCCATTCTGGCCGAGGCGGTATTGCGCGGCTTGGGCATGGGGGTGTGGTCATGAGCTTTCGCGAGCAACACGAGATCCACAAGCGGCGGTTCGGGCGCAATCTGGGGCTTGGCCTTGTCCTGGCGCTGTTCGTGGCGCTGGTCTTTGGGCTGACCATCGCCAAGGTCTCGAACGAGAATTTCACCGTGCCCGCGAAGATAGGGGAGCGGAATTGATGGCGTTTGATGCGAAAACCAAAACCCTCGGGCAGCTTGTCGGCGTTGTGGTGCTCATGGGCGGGCTGGCATGGGCGTCGGTGCCGTTCTATGACTGGTTCTGCCGTGTCACCGGGTTTGGCGGCGTGACCGGGGTGGCAACCGCGGGCAGCGACGAGGTGCTGGAGCAGACCATCACGGTGCGGTTCGACGCAAGCAAGGATCGAGGGATGCCGTGGGAGTTCAAACCCGTGGAGCGCGAGATGGAGTTGCGCATCGGCGAGACGGGGCTGGCATTTTACGAGGCTTACAACCCCACCGACCGCGTGGTGGCGGGGCGCGCCAATTATAACGTCGTGCCCTACGAGGCGGGCGGGTTCTTTACCAAGATCGACTGTTTCTGTTTCACCGAACAGGTGTTGCAACCCGGAGAGCGGGTGCAGATGCCGGTGACATTCTATGTTGACCCCGCGATCGTCGATGACCGCGAGGGGCAATATGTCCACACGATCACGCTGTCCTATACGTTCCACGAGATCGACCTGCCGGAAAATCATGCGGGCCTTGCGCCCGTCAAAACAGGCGGTAAAACGCTGAATTGAGCCTGCGACGAGGGAAAACACCAAGATGGCACATACCAAGAACCACGATTACCACATCCTGCCCCCCTCCCTCTGGCCGCTTCTGGGCGCGCTGGCGGGCTTTGTCATGCTGTTCGGGGCGGTGCTGTTCTTTCACGATCACGGCCCGTGGATGCTGCTCGCCGGTCTGATCGGCGTGCTTTACGTGATGTTCGGCTGGTGGGCCGATGTCGTCCACGAGGGGCAGACCGGCGACCACACCCCGGTGGTGCGGATCGGGCTGCGCTATGGCTTCATCATGTTCATCATGTCCGAGGTGATGTTTTTCGCCGCGTGGTTCTGGAGCTTTTTCAAGCACGCCATGTATCCGATGGGCCCCTCTTCGCCGGCGGTCGATGGCATCTGGCCGCCCGCCGGGATCGAGACGTTTGATCCGTGGCACCTGCCGCTCATCAATACGCTTATCCTCTTGTGTTCGGGCTGTGCCGCGACCTGGGCGCATCACGCGCTGGTGCATGAGAACAACCGCAAGGACATGAAATGGGGCCTGATCCTGGCGATTGCGCTGGGCGCGATCTTTACCGTGTTCCAGGCCTATGAATACAGCCATGCGGGCTTTGGCTTTTCCGGCAATATCTACGGGGCCAATTTCTTCATGGCCACCGGCTTTCACGGCGCGCATGTCATCATCGGCACTATCTTTCTCTTTGTCTGCCTGATGCGGGTGATGAAGGGGCACTTCACGCCCGAGCAGCATGTGGGCTTCGAGGCGGCGGCGTGGTATTGGCATTTCGTCGATGTGGTCTGGCTGTTTCTTTTTGCCGCTGTCTACGTCTGGGGCGGCTGAGCGCGACGCGCCTGCGGCGCGGATATTTTTGGCAAGATGAAGATGCGGGGGTTTTCCTTCCCCGCATTTTCCGTTTGAAGGCAAGCCATGCGGAAAACCGTTCTGATCCCCCTGATATTTGGCATTGCCGGTGTGGCGGTGCTTGTCTGGCTGGGCCTTTGGCAGTTGGAGCGGCTGGCCTGGAAAGAGGGTATTCTGGCCGAGATCGAGGCGCGGGTGTCGGCGGAGCCGGTGGCGCTGCCCGAGGTGGTGGAGCCGGGGGCGGATCGCTATCTGCCGGTGGTGGCCACGGGCAGGATCGGGCCGCGCGTGCTGCGGGTGCTGGTGAGCCGCAAGCAGGTGGGGCCGGGGTATCGGCTCATATCCGCGCTGGAGACCGGTGGGCGGCGTGTGTTGCTGGATCGCGGGTTCATCGCGGTCGAGGATGCGATTCCGACGCCCGAGGGCGCGATGACTGTGCGCGGCAACCTGCACTGGCCCGATGACCGGCTGAGCTCGACGCCGGAAAACGATGTCGCGGGCAACATGTGGTTCGCGCGCGACATCGCGCAGATGGCCGGTGAATTGGGCACCGAGCCGCTCTTGATCGTGGCGCGCGAGGTGGCACCGCCCGAGCCGGGCGTGACACCCTTGCCGGTGGATACGGGCCACATTCCGAACGATCACCTGAGTTACGCGATCACATGGTTTTCGCTGGCCGCGATCTGGGCGGTGATGACCGGGGCATTCATCTGGCGGCAGGGGCGCGCCGCGAAAGGGGCAGGGACATGAGGTATATCTCGACGCGGGGGCAGGCCCCCGTCCTGGGGTTCGAGGAGGCGATGCTGACCGGGCTGGCGCGCGATGGCGGGCTTTACCTGCCCGAGACCATCCCGCAGATGAGCGCCGATGATATCCGCGCGCTGGAGGGCGTGAGCTATGAGGAGGCGGCGTTCCGGGTGATGTGGCCCTATCTTGGCGGTGCGTTCACCGAGGACGAGTTTCGCGGCATCATCGCGCGGGCCTATGCGGGCTTTGGCCATGCCGCGCGGGCGCCTTTGAAGCAACTGGATTCGGGGCACTTCCTGCTGGAGCTGTTCCACGGGCCGACGCTGGCGTTCAAGGATTTCGCCATGCAGTTGATCGGGCAGATGTTCGAGGCCTCGCTCAAGCGATCGGGGGAGCGGGTGTGCATCGTCGGCGCGACGAGCGGCGATACCGGCTCGGCGGCGATCGAGGCGTTTCGGGGGCTGGAGGCGGTGGACGTGTTCATCCTCTACCCGCATGGCCGCGTGTCCGAAGTGCAGCGGCGGCAGATGACGACGCCGGTTGAGGCCAATGTTCATGCGCTGGCGATTGACGGTGATTTCGACGATGCGCAGGCGCGCGTGAAGGACATGTTCAACGATTTCACCTTCCGCGACGAGGTGCGGCTGGCGGGGGTGAACTCGATCAACTGGGCGCGGGTGCTGGCGCAGGTGGTGTATTATTTCACCTCCGCGGTGAGCCTTGGCGCGCCGGATCGCAAGGTGAGTTTCACTGTGCCCACGGGCAATTTCGGTGACATTTTCGCGGGCTATATCGCGAGGGCCATGGGCCTGCCGATTGACCGGCTGGTGGTGGCGACCAATCGCAACGACATCCTGCATCGCTGCCTGAGCACGGGCGAGTATCGCCCCGATGGGGTGGCTCCGACGATCAGCCCGTCGATGGATATCCAGGTATCGTCGAATTTCGAGCGGGCGCTGTTTTATGCCTATGGGCAGGATGGGCGCGCGGTGGCGCAGGTGATGGACGAGTTGAAGGCGGGCGGGTTTGCCGTGAGCCAGGGCGCGTTGCAGGCGCTGCGCGAGGTGTTCGATAGCGGGCGCGCGGATGAGGATGAGACCCGAGCCGCGATCCGCGCGACGCTTGCCACAAGCGGCGAATTGCTGTGTCCGCATAGCGCCGTGGGCGTGCATGTGGCAGAGGCGCAGCGCGTGCCCGGCGTGCCGATGATCACGCTCGCCACCGCACATCCGGCGAAATTTCCGGCGGCGGTGGAGGCCGCGAGCGGCACCCACCCCCCCTTGCCCGCGCGCATGGCGGACCTGTATGACCGCGCAGAGCGCATGACGCGGGTCGCCAATGACCTCGCCGCCATCGAGACCCTTATCAAGGAACGGATCACCAATTGAGCGTCAACCTGACCACCCTTTCCAACGGATTTCGCATCGTCTCCGAGGCCATGCCGGGGCTGCAATCGGCCGCCGTGGGCGTCTGGGTGCTGGCCGGTGCCCGCCACGAGGAGGCGGCGCAGAACGGCATCGCGCATTTCCTCGAGCATATGGCGTTCAAGGGCACGGCGCGGCGCTCGGCGCTGGAGATTGCCGAGGCCATCGAGAACGTGGGCGGCTATATCAACGCCTATACGAGCCGCGAGGTCACGGCCTATTACGCGCGTGTTCTCAAGAACGATGTGGGGCTGGCCACCGATGTGCTGGCCGATATCCTGCGCAACCCGGCCTTTGACGCGCGCGAGATCGAGGTGGAGCGCGGCGTGATCCTGCAAGAGATCGGGCAGGCGCTCGACACGCCCGACGATATCATCTTCGACTGGTTGCAGGAGCGCGCCTATCCCGATCACCCGCTGGGACGCACCATTCTGGGGCCAGAGGAGCGGGTGCGCGGCTTTGCCCGGCCCGATCTGGAGGGGTTCGTGGACCGCCATTACCGGCCCGGCCAGATGGTGCTGGCGGCGGCGGGGGCGGTCGATCATGATGTGCTGGTGCGCCTGGCCGAGGATATGTTCGGCGACATGGCCCCCGCCCCCGTGGTCGAGGCCCCGCGCGCGCGATTTGCGGGCGGCGAGGTGCGGCGCGAAAAGGCACTGGAGCAGGCGCATTTCGCGCTGGCCTTTGAGGGCCCCGATTACGCCCATGCCGATATCCATGCCGCGCAGATCTATGCCACAGCACTTGGCGGCTCGATGTCGTCGCGGCTCTTCCAGGAGGTACGCGAGCGGCGGGGGCTTTGCTATACGATCTTCGCGCAGGCCGGGGCCTATGCCGATACCGGCATGATGACGATCTATGCGGGCACCTCTGCGGATGCGACCGGAGAGCTGGCGCATGTCACCATCGACGAGATGAAGCGCGCCGCCGATGACATGAGCATCGAGGAGGTCGAGCGCGCGCGCGCGCAGATGAAGGCCGGGCTGCTGATGGGGCTGGAAAGTCCCAGCAACCGGGCCGAGCGGCTGGCGCGGATGTTGCAGATCTGGGGCAGGGTGCCCGATGTGGCCGAGGTGGTCGAGCGGATCGACGCGGTGGAGCTTGGGGATGTGCGGCGGGTGGCCGAGACCACGGTGGCGCAGGCCCCGGCGGCGCTGGCGCTATACGGGCCGGTCTCGGGCGCGCCGGACCTTGCCAGCCTCGATGCGAGGCGCGCGGCCTGATGCTGTTCCTGCCACGTCGGCCCGTCAGGATCGAGACCGAGCGTCTGACCCTGCGCCAGCCGGTGATGGCGGATTTTCGTCATTGGAGCGCACTGCGCGCCGAAAGCGCCGCGTTCCTCACCCCGTGGGAGCCCGCCTGGGCCCCCGATCACCTGTCGCGCAAGGCGTTCAGCAACCGGGTGTGGTGGGCGCAGCGGGCTATTTCGGGGGGCAGCGCGCTGCCGCTCTTTCTGATTCGGCGCGAGGATGGCGCGCTTCTGGGGGCGATCACGCTCGACAATATCCGGCGCGGACCGGCGCAGGTGGGCAATCTCGGCTATTGGATCGGGGCCGTTCACGCGCGGCAGGGCTATATGGGGGAGGCGATCGCGGGCGTGGTCCATCACGCGTTCGAGCGGCTCGACCTGAGCCGGATCGAGGCCGCCTGCCTGCCCGAGAACGCGGCCTCGCGCGGGCTGTTGGAGAAATGCGGCTTCAAATATGAGGGCGTGGCGCAAAGCTATCTTCAGATCAACGGACGCTGGCGCACGCATGTGCTTTATGCCGCGCTGCGGGCGGATCGGCGGGGGCGAACCGAAGTGGGCTGAGAGCAGGTGATGGCGCGGGGGGAGTGGTCTGCATTGCCCGGCGCCATCGCCTGCCGCGTTGCGTCCCCGTGCCTCAGCCGGACCTTGGCACCGCCACCAGCCCCAGATCGCGGGCGGTGTCGAGCGCGAGGATATCGCTGTCGAGGCCGCGATCCGATTGCAAGCGCCGCACAGCCTTGCGGGTGCGCGCGTCCATCCGCCCCGTCACCGGCCCGGTATGAAGCGCCCGCGCGATCAGCGCGCGTTGCAGCGAGGCGATGAAATCGGGGGTTTGCATCTGGGGGCAGGGGGTCTCGATCCAGCGCACGCGGCGTTCCTCGACGATAACCTGCCGGGTCTCGGTGGCGTAGCGCGCAGGCACCAGCACGCGGTCCCCGGCATCGGTCACGGCGGGGGCGGTCTGCACCTGTTCGGTGACCGTCTCGATCACGGCGGGCGAGACCTGCTTGCCCCAGCAGGTGCCGGGCGGCGCGCCGGGTGGGGCCTCGGCAAGGCCGGGGGGGGGCGTCGGCGCGCCGGGCAGGGGCTGACAGGCGGCGAGCGCGAGCGCAAGGCCAAGGGCGGAGGCTGTGCGGCGGGGCATGGGCGGCGGATCGGTCCGGGCTGGGGCTGTCGGCCGAAACCTAGCCGGTTTGTGCGCGCGGGGGAAGCGCGGCATCGGCCAGCCGGTCGAGCAGCGGCGAGATATCCTCGATTTCCTCGGCCACGACATGGATCACCCCAGCCTGCCGCTCCACCCGGCCCGTGACACGCAAGAGCCGCCCGGCGATCACCGCGCGGCGATACCGCTCGAACAGGGTGCGCCAGACGATGACATTGACGACCCCGGTTTCGTCCTCGAGCGTGAGAAACACCACCCCGCGCGCCGTGCCGGGGCGTTGCCGCAGGATCACCAGCCCCGCCACCGCCACGCGCCGCCCCGGCGGCACCTCGGGCAGGCGGGCGGCGATGAGGGCCGAAGGCGGGCGGGGCAGGGGGTGCATCATGTGAACAAAGATAGAACATGCGTGCGCGGCAGCAAGACTTTTTCCCCGCGCGTGGCAAATGGGGCTGGCCTCGGGCAGGGGGGTTGACTAGGTAATCCTTCGAATTGTTGTTACAGGAGCATCCCGCATCATGGCGAAGATCACCTATATCGAGCATAACGGCACGCGCCACGAGGTCGAGGTGGCCAATGGCCTCACGGTGATGGAGGGCGCGCGCGATAACGGCATCCCCGGCATCGAGGCCGATTGCGGCGGGGCCTGCGCCTGCTCGACCTGCCATGTCTATGTCGATCCCACCTGGGTAGAGAAGCTGCCCGCGAGAGAGGACATGGAAGAGGACATGCTCGATTTCGCCTATGAGCCCGATCCCGCGCGCTCGCGCCTGACCTGCCAGTTGAAGGTCACCGATGCGCTTGACGGTCTCGTGGTGCAGATGCCCGAGCGCCAGATCTGAGGTGATGCGCGCGGCGCTGGTCCTTGCTGCACTTCTGTGGCCGGGCATGGTGGCGGCAGAGGCGGTGGTGACGGCGCGCTATGCCGATCCGACCGAGCGCTATGGCCACCGGGTGCTGGGCATGGGGGGCGAATGGGGGGCGCTGGTGCTTGGTCTTGCCGATGGCGAGACGCGGCGGATCACCTTGCCGCTGCATCTGGTTTTCGAGGATATCGCTCCGCGTCTGGCCGATCTTGACGGCGATGGCGCGGTCGAAGTCATCGTGGTGGAATCGAGCCTCACCAAGGGCGCGCGGCTTGCCGTCTACGGCCCCGAGGGGCGCATCGCGGCGACCCCCCATATCGGCACGCGCAACCGTTGGCTTGCGCCGGTCGGGGCCGCCGATCTGGATGGGGACGGGGAGGTGGAGATCGCCTATATCGACCGCCCGCATCTTGCTCAGGTGTTGCGGATATGGCGGTTCCGCGATGGTGCGCTCGGGCATGTGGCGGATGTGCCGGGGCTGACCAACCACAAGATCGGCTGGGATGTCATCCCCGGCGGCATCCGGGCCTGCGGCGAGACCCCCGAGATCATCACCGCCGCGCGCGGCTGGCAGCACGTGGTGGCAACGCGGTATCGCGACGGAGAGGCGGTCAGCGTGGTGATCGGCGACTATTCCGGCCCCGAGACGCTCGACGCCGCGCTGGCCTGCCGCTGAGGCGGGATGGGTGTGATGGTCTGCCGGGGGCGTGGAAGGGGACATTGGCAGTCCTTCTCCGCGCGGAAGCAAGGTGCCGCAGGCACCGCCGCGCGATCGCTGGGCCGTCCCTCGGCCTAGCGATTTTGAGAGGGCGCGTAACCTATAGGCGTTACACAGGTTTGGCTGGCATAAAGTGGCCGTCTCCCCGGTGCATCGCTAGTCCCCGGCCCAGCGACCGCGCGGCTTATCCCCAAGCGGCAACGTCCGCAACGATCCCTCCGCCCCAGCCGCACCCCCGAACGCCGCAATATCAGAGCACCGCACGCTCCGCGAGGCGGTGATCTATGAGGCTGATGACATGGGCAAGGCAGGCCACCGCACCGGGGCCTGTCAGCCCGTTGGCCGCACGCGCAAGGGCGCTGTCGCCCGCGTCTCGCGCCACGCCTGATAGGAACTGCGCGGCATAGGCCAACGCCGCGCCGTCGGGGGTATCGCCCAGCAGGTCGCGCATGTGATCGAGATCGTCGCGATATGCGAGCGGGTCGGGCGCGATGCTGTCGAGTGGGATCACGCGCGGGCCGCGCGGGCCATGATCGGGCGGCAGGTGGCGCAGGATTTCCGATTGAAAGAGGCCAAGACTGTCCAGCGGCTTGGCAAGAAACCCGTCCGCCCCCGCCGCCCGCGCCGCAGAGGCGGCATCCGGGGTGCCGCTCATAGCGAGAATCACGCCGATGCGCGGTCGCGCCTGCGCCAGCCTGGCGACCAGATCGAGCCCCGAGCCATCGGGCAGCCCGATATCGACGAGAATCACCGACGGACGATAGACCGACAGGTGCCGCCGCGCCGCGCCAAGGCTGTCGGCGCGGCGGATGCGCGCTCCGCTGCGCAGGCACATGAGGCGCAGCGCCTCGCAGGCGAACCGGCTGTCCTCGACCACGAGGACGGTCATGCCCAGAAGCGGGCGCGCGCCGCCCTGCGTGGCGGGCCGGGGGGCGAGGGTGTCGTGATCGCGCATGGCGGTGATCCCTTCTTGCTTGCTCAGGCCCAAAGCATGGCCCGTCATTGATGAATGCGCGGTTAACGGGTGGCTGCGGCGGCGCGCCCGCTTGCCTCTCGCGCCCGTCGCCGCCATAACAGCGCCACCATGCCAGCAAAGGAGAGCCCCATGATCGGACGTCTCAACCATGTCGCCATCGCCGTGCCCGATCTCGAGGCCGCGCGCGCGCAATATCGCGATGCGCTGGGGGCCAGGGTCGGCGCGCCGCAGGACGAACCCGATCACGGCGTCACGGTCGTGTTCATCGAATTGCCCAACACCAAGATCGAGCTGCTTTACCCCTTGGGCGAGGACAGCCCGATCAACGGCTTTCTGGAGAAAAACCCCTCGGGCGGGATTCACCATGTCTGCTACGAGGTCGAGGATATCCTCGCGGCGCGCGACCATCTCAAGGCCAGCGGTCTGCGCGTGCTGGGGGATGGCGAGCCAAAGATCGGCGCGCATGGCAAGCCGGTCCTGTTCCTGCATCCCAAGGACATGAACGGCACCCTGACCGAGCTGGAGCAGGTCTGATGGGGATCACGTCGGCCATCGTGCTCTACGTGGTGATCTGGTTCCTGACCTTTTTCGTGGTGATGCCGATCCGTATCCAGACGCAGGGCGATCTGGGTCGCATCGTGCCCGGCACACATGCGGGTTCGCCCGAGCATCATCACCTGAAGAAAAAGGCCTGGATCACCACCGGCATCGCCTTTGTGCTGTGGGCGGTCTGCGCCTATGTGATCCTGTCGGGGATGATCTCGGTGCGCGATATCGACATGTTCAACCGGATGGGCCCGCCCGCCGCCGGATAGCGTGGTAGATATGGGTGAAGGTGGCCGCGCCCAGAATCGGAATCAGCAGGTTCAGCAGCGGCACCGAGAGCGGCATCGCCATCAGCACCCCGGCGGCCCAGATCGTGAGGCGGTTCTTCTTGCGCAGGCGAATGGCCGCAACGCGCCCCTCGCGGCGCATGGCGGCGAGGGTGAAATATTCCATCCCCAGCAGATAGCCGTTCAGCCCCCAGAAGATGAAGAGCGCAAACGGCGTGAAGATCGCATAGAGGATCAGCGCCAGCGTGTTGGCAAGCACGATCACCCCGAGGAAATTCACCGTGTCCTTGAGCGCCTCGCCAAAGCCCGTGCCCGCCACCGGGGCCAAGCCGGGGTAATGGCGGTCCTCGACCGCCTGCGCCACCTCGTCGAGAAACAGCGACGTGATCGCCGAGGCCACCGGCACCATCAGGAACACCGACAGCCCCACCATCAGAAACAGCGAGGCCCCGCTCAGCAGGTCGCCCAGCCATGTCACCTCGCCGATGAGCGGCAGAACGGTGGTATCGCCCACCGTCGCCTTTACCAGCCACAGCACCCCGGCATAGGCCACCACCAGAAGCGCCAGCGTCAGCCCGATTCCCAGCAGCAGCACTCGGCGAAAGCGCGGATCGCCCAATTGGCCGAGGGTCTTGAGAAAGGCCGCGAAAATCATGCGTCCATCCAGGTGGTGCGTTCGTCTGTATCGGGCCGCGGGCGTTCGGGCGGGGTGGCGGTTTGCGCGCCGATATGGACAAAGCCCACGATCCGCTCGTGATCCGCGATGCCAAGCGCCTGTTGCGCAAAGCCCGCATCATGGGCCGCCCAGCCGGTGAGCCAGTTGGCCCCCCAGCCCGCCGCCAGCGCCGCCATCAATAGCCCGTAAGCCACGCAGGCGGCGGAATCGGCCTGCTCCACGGCGGGCACCTTGTCGGAGGGCCGGGGCGAGGCGATCACCGCCACGGCGAGATGCGCCTCGGCGAATTGCGCGCGTTGCTTGGCGATCTCTGCCTCGATCTTGTCCAGCCGCGCGCCGCAGCCCTCTACCAGCGCCGCAAGGCGCAGCAGCGCGGCCCGTTCCAGCACCACGAGCCGCCACGGCTCGAGCTTGCTATGATCGGGGCAGCGCAGGGCAATCTCCAGCAGCGGGCGCAGGGCGGCGCGGTCGGGCACCGGCAGGCCGAGCGTCTTGGCCGGGCGCGACCGGCGGGTTTGCAGAAAGGCCAGGGCGGCGGGGGCGGGATCGGGCATCAAGCCTCTCCTTGATTATGTCGCGGCGGTTGGTGGCATCATGTCGGCAACCCGGCGCGCGGGGTCAACCCCTTGCTTGCGGGGGGGCAGGGGGCTTGCGCAGGCCGGGGTCGCGTGGAAGGGTTCTCGGGCGCGAAACATCCCGCCGAGCCCCCCGTTGTGAGCCAGAGCTGCCCCATGCCCGTCCCCCGCCTTGCCGTGCGCGCCGTGATCGTCGAGGAGGCGCGGCTCTTGCTGGTCAATGCCTTTGCCAATGCCGACAGCACGCTGTGGTGCGCGCCGGGTGGCGGGGTCGAGGCCCATGCCTCGCTGCCCGAGAACCTGATACGCGAGGTGCACGAGGAGACCGGGTTGGTGATCGCGGTGGGCGCGCCCTGCCTTGTCAACGAGTTCCACGCGCCCGAGGCGGGATTTCATCAGGTGGAGGTGTTCTTTCGCGCGCGCATCGTCAGCGGCGCGCTCTGCGAGGACTGGCGCGACCCCGAGGGCGTGGTGAGCCGCCGCCAATGGGTGACGCAGGCCGAGATGGCGGCGCTGCGCGTCAAGCCCGACAGCCTGCGCGACGTGGCCTTTGCGCGGGGCATGGGCTACGATCCGCTGGAACGCCTCGTCAGCCCCTGAACCGCAGCACCGAGACCGCCACGCCGCCCAGCACCAGCGCGCTGGCAAGCACGGTTTGCAGGCCGAGGCCCTCGCCGAGAAACACCATGCCGCCCGCCACCGCGATCACCGGCACCGTGAGTTGCGCCACCGCCGCGACCGATGCGTCAAGCCCCGGCAGCACGCGATACCACAGCGCATAGCCAAGCCCCGAGGTGATCGCCCCGGCAAGGATCGCCAGCGCGATGCCCTCGGGGCCGATATGCGTGCCGCCGCTGCCTGCGGATAGCGCCAGCCCGATCAGCACGCCCAAGGGCGCGGCGAGGATGAAATTCGCCGCCGTCGCCTGAAGCGCGTCCACCGCGCGCCGCCCGTTGAGCGAGTAGAGGCCCCAGCCCACCCCGGCGGCGGCCATCGACAGGCCATGCGGCACGCTGATGCGCGGCCCCGCGCCGGGCCAGAGCAGCCATGCCAGCCCGGCCAGCGCCAGCGCCGCCCCGATCCATCGGCGCGGCGGCGTGACCTCGCCCGCCACAAGGCCGCCCGCGAACATGGTGATCTGCACCACACCAAAGAGGATGAGCGCGCCCAGCCCTGCATCGAGCGCGGTGTAGGCGGCGGAAAAACCATAGATATAGACCAGAAGCGCGACCACGCCCATCACCCGCCCCGCGCCGCCGAGCCGTAACCGCCCGCGCAGGGCAAGACACAGCGCGCCCAGCATCACCGCCCCCGCGATCAGGCGGATGGAGCCAAAGCTCGCCGCGTCAATGCTGCCGCCCGCAAGCGCCATCCGGTTCAGCACCGAATTGGCGGCAAAGGCGATCATGGTAAGGGCGGTCAGGGCAAATAGGCGCATCAGCCACGCATAGCGCGTGGCCGCGCGCGGGTATAGTCACGGATCGGTGCTTCGCCCGCGCGCGGTGGCCGGGTCAGCCGAGATCGGGCGCGGTGCGGGTAAAGGTCTCGTGGGCCGACATCGCGTCCCACCAGTCGCGCACGCCTGCCACGTCCATTACCGCGTCGGCATCGGGCGTCAGCGAGACATAGAACAGGATCGGCCCGAGGAAGTAATCCGCGAGCGTCGGCGCATCGCCCGCCAGCCATTTGGCCTTGGCGCGGGTGTCCATCAGCAGTTTCAGCAGCGTTTGCGAATCGGCGATGGCCTTTTGACGCGCGTCCTCGTTCTGGCCGCCGATGAAATCGGGGAAGAGGTGATAGCCCGCGACGCCCACCAACGCGCCATAGCCGTAGCTGTCGATCAGTCCGATCGCCTCGTTCATCCGCGCCCGCGCCTTGGGGTCTTGGGGGATGAGCGCGGGATCGGGGGCGATATCCTCGATATAGCGGCAGATCGCGTCGGTTTCGCGCAGGCGCATCCCGTCGATGTCGAGCACCGGCACCTTGCCGAACGGGTGCCGTTCCAGATGCGCGGGCTGGCGCGGTTCGCCTTCGAGCACGTTCACGGGAACCTGATCATGCTCAATGCCCTTGTCGGCCAGAACCATGCGCACGGTGCGCACATAGGTAGAGCCGTCGAAGCCGTATAGAACGGGTTTGTCAGCCATTTGGGGTATCCTCCTGTCGCGTGTCATTCTGGTCAGAGGGTGCGGCACGCGCCGGAAATGTCAACTCTGCCACTCTGTCCGCTTGACGCGCGGCGCGGTGCGACGCAGGGTCTGCGCGCCGAGGAAAGGACCGCCATGACCCCCGAAGAGATCGCCCGCCTGCCCTATCGCCGCTGCGTGGGCGTGATGCTTGTCAACCGCGACGGCCATGTCTTTGTCGGGCAGCGCATCGACAGTGACGCGCCTGCCTGGCAGATGCCGCAAGGCGGGATCGACGCGGGCGAGAGCGTGCGCGAGGCGGCGCTGCGCGAGTTGTGCGAGGAAACCGGCGTGACGCCCGACAAGGTGCGCATCGAGGCCGTGACCGAGGATTGGCTGGCCTATGACCTGCCGCACGATCTGGTGCCGCGCATCTGGAAGGGGCGCTATCGCGGGCAAGAGCAGAAATGGGTGCTGATGCGCTTTCTCGGGCAGGACGGGGATGTGAATATCGCCACCGACCACCCGGAATTTTCCGAATGGCGCTGGCTGCCGCCCGGTGATCTGCTGGCGCAGATCGTGCCGTTCAAGCGCGCGGTCTATGCTGCCGTGCTCGATGCGTTCGACAGCCGGATCTGAGCGTGCGGCCCCGGCCTTTGCACCGTTTCTGCCTGATGCGGTGTCGGAATCGGCTTGTTGTGGGCGGGGTCATCCCTATACTGAATCGATAACGCGAGAGGGTCCGACCCGCGCCGGTCATCCGGTTGCGGCATGAGGAGCGGACCACGGGACCGGGACAGGGGGGCAGGCCGGGATGCAAACCGCCGCAGGGTTCTTGCCGATCATCGCGGCGCTGCCGTTTCTGGGCGCGCTGCTGCCGGGATTGATGATCCAGGCCGGGCGCAATACCTGCGCCGCCTTTACCGCCTCTGCCACGATCCTTGCGCTGACGCTCTTGCTGCTATGCGTGCCCGCCGTCATGCGCGGCGAGGTGCTCACATATCAGATCGAGTGGCTGCCCTCGCTGGGCCTCAACGTCAATTTCATGCTCGACGGGCTGGGGCTGCTGTTTGCCGGCATGATCCTTGGCATCGGGCTGCTGATTATCCTTTACGCGCGGTTTTACCTGTCGCGCGAGGATCCGATGGGGCAGTTCTATACCTATCTTCTGCTCTTTCAGGGTGCGATGGTGGGGATTGTCCTTTCGGACAACATCCTGCTTTTGCTGGTGTTCTGGGAACTGACCTCGCTCTCGTCCTTCCTTCTGATCGGCTATTGGAAGCACCTGCCCGAGGGGCGGCAGGGCGCGCGGATGGCGCTGACGGTGACGGGCATGGGCGGGCTTGCGATGATCGCGGGGATGCTGATCCTTGGAAATATCGCCGGAAGCTATGACCTCAGCGTGATCCTGACGCAGAAGGACGCGATTCAGGCCAGCCCGATGTATCTGCCCGCGCTGATCCTGATCCTTTTGGGCTGTTTCACCAAATCGGCGCAGTTCCCGTTCCATTTCTGGCTGCCGCACGCGATGGCGGCACCCACGCCGGTCTCGGCCTACCTGCATTCGGCCACGATGGTGAAGGCGGGGCTTTTCCTGATGGCGCGGATGTGGCCGGTGCTGGCGGGGACGCCGGAATGGTTCTGGATCGTTGCCTCGACCGGCCTGATCACCATGGTGTTGGCGGCCAAGATCGCGCTCTTCAAGGACGATCTCAAGGCGCTTCTGGCGTTCTCGACGGTGAGCCATCTCGGGCTGATCACCATGCTTCTGGGCCTTGGCACCAAGGCGGCGGCGATGGTGGCGGTGTTTCACATCATCAACCACGCGACGTTCAAGGCCGCGCTCTTCATGACCGCCGGGATCATCGACCACGAGGCGCATACCCGCGACATCAAGCGGCTCGGGGGGCTGCGGCACCTGATGCCCATCACCTTTACCATCGCCACGGTGGCGGCGCTGTCGATGGCGGGGATACCGCCCTTGAACGGGTTCCTGTCCAAGGAGATGATGCTGGAAGAGGTGGCGCATACGCAGTGGTTCGGGCCGGCGTGGCTGATGGGGGCGGTGGCGACGCTTGGCGCGCTCTTCTCGGTGGCCTATTCGCTGCGCTATATCGCGCATGTCTTCCTTGGCCCGGTGCGCAGCGATTACCCCGCCAAGCCGCATGATCCCGGTTTCGGCATGTGGGCGGCCCCTGCGTTTCTGACCGTGCTGGTGGTGCTGATCGGGCTGATGCCGATGACATTTGCCGGGGATCTGGTGCGGGTGGCGGCGGCAGCGGTGACAGGGGCAGAGCCTTATGTGAAAATATATCACTGGCACGGGCTGGTGCCCGCCTTCTGGATGTCGGTCATTGCGGTGCTGGGCGGTGCGCTGCTGCTGGCGGGGCATGGCCCCCTGATGCGGCTATGGAATGCCACCCCGCGCCCCGAGGCCAAGCGCATGTTCGACGCGGTGACGCGGGCGGCGACGCGGGCGGCAACGGCGCTGACCGACGGGGTGCACGATGGCAGCCTGATGCGCAACGCCGCCGTCTTTGCGGTGGTGGTGCCGGTGCTGGGCTGGTTTGCATGGAGCGCGGGCGGGATGGCACAGCCCACGCGCGCGCCGCTGCCGGTGGCGCTGATCCCGGCGGTGGGCTGGGTGCTGCTGGTGGTGGCCACGGTGCTTTTGGTGGTCTATCACCGGGCACGGTTCACGGCGCTGGTGCTGCTGGGGATCGTCGGGCTGATGGTGTCGCTGGCCTTCGTCTATTTCTCGGCCCCCGATCTGGCGCTGACGCAGATATCGGTGGAGGTGGTGACGATCATCCTGCTGTTGCTCGCGCTCAATTTCCTGCCGCGCGAGACCCCCGCCGAAAGCAGCGGCGCGCGGCGGCTCCGCGATGGTGTGATCGCGCTTGGGGGTGGCGCGGCGGTGGCTGGATTGTCCTATGCTATCATGCTGCGCGATTTCGCCTTTGACAGCATCTCGGCCTTTCACCTCGCCAATTCCTACAAGGGCGGCGGTGGCACCAATGTGGTCAACGTGATCCTGGTGGATTTCCGGGGCTTTGACACGTTCGGCGAGATCATCGTGCTGGGAATCGCGGCGCTGGTGATCTTTGCGCTGACCGATACGGTGCTACGCGGCGAGGGCGGGCGCAGGCTCTCGCGGCTCGACCCCGACACCAACGCCGAGGGGCAGGCGGGCGACCGCCACCCGCTGATGATGGTGGTGGCCACACGGGTGATGATGCCCATCGCGCTGATGGTGGGGGCCTATATCTTTTTGCGCGGACATAACGAACCGGGGGGCGGGTTCATCGCCGGGCTGATCGTCGCCATCGCTTTCGTGATGCAATACATGGCCTCGGGCTATGCCTGGGCGGAGGCGCGGCAGCGGGTGACCTATCACGCCACCATCGGACTTGGCGTGCTGATCGCGGCGATGACGGGGGGCGGGGCCTGGCTTGCGGGGCGGCCGTTCCTGACCTCTGATTATGGCTATCTGCATTTCCCGCCGATCGAGGAATTCGAATGGGCCACGGCGATGGGGTTCGATCTTGGCGTGTTCCTGACGGTGGTGGGTGCAGTGATGCTCGCGCTGCAAAGCCTGTCGAGCATGGCGCGGCGCGCGGGTGAGACGGTCAACATCTACCCGATGGATGTGAACCCCGCGCGCGAGGACGATGAAGCCGGGGGAGGGGCCTGACATGGAAGCGCTTATGGCATCGGCCATCGGCCTGCTGACGGCTGCGGGGATTTACCTTGTGCTGCGGCTCAGGACATTCCCGGTGATCGTCGGGCTGTCACTGCTGACCTATGCGGTCAACCTGTTCTTGTTCATCACCGGGCGGCTGGCGGTGGACATGCCGCCGATCCTGAAAAAGGGGGTTGAGACCTATACCGATCCGCTGCCGCAGGCCTTGGTGCTGACCGCGATCGTGATTTCCTTCGGGATGACGGCGGTGGTGGTGATGCTGGCACTTGGCGCGTATCTGTCGGCGGGTGACGACGATGTGCGCCTGCCGCCCGATGACAGCGGCGCGGAGGGCGGGACATGAGCCACTGGATCATCGTGCCGGTCGTGCTGCCTGCGGTGCTGGCGGCGATCCTGACCCTTGCGATGCGCCATCACGCGGCGTTGCAGCGGGTGTTCTCGGTCGCGGGCTGCGTGGCGCTTGTGGCGGTGGCGCTGGGGCTGCTCACCGAGGCGGCGGGCGGCGACATCACCGTCTACGAGCTGGGCAACTGGCCCGCGCCCTTCGGGATCGTGCTGGTGCTCGACCGGCTGTCGGCGCTTATGGTGCTGCTCACGGCGGTGCTGGCGCTGGTGGTGCTGCTTTATGCCATCGGCACCGGCTGGGACCGGAGGGGATACAATTTCCACGCGCTGTGGCAATTTCAGCTCATGGGGATTTGCGGCGCGTTCCTCACCGGCGACGCGTTCAACCTGTTCGTGTTCTTCGAGGTGCTGCTGATTGCCTCTTACGGGCTGATGATCCATGCGGGCGGCGCGCGCAGGCTCAAGGCGGGGGTGCAATATGTCATCTACAACCTGCTTGGCTCGACCCTGTTCCTGTTCGCGTTGGGCACGATCTATGCCGTCACTGGCACGCTCAACATGGCCGACCTGGCGGTGCGCGCCGCCGAGATACCGGTGGAGGACAGCGCGCTGTTGCGCGTGGGCGCGATGCTGTTGTTCCTCGTTTTCGCGGTCAAGGCGGCGCTGTTGCCGTTGCATTTCTGGCTGCCCAACACCTATGCCGAGGCCCCGGCCCCGGTGGCCGCGCTGTTTGCCATCATGACCAAGATCGGGGCCTATGCGATCCTGCGGTTCTACACGCTGATTTTCGGCCCCGATCTGGATGTCACCGCCAACCTGATCGACGATGTGCTGCTTTACGGCGCGCTCGCGACGCTGGCTGTGGGGATGATCGGCATTCTCGGGGCGCAGAGGCTGGGGCGGCTGGCGGCCTTTGCCTCTATCGGTTCGATGGGCACGCTGTTGATTGCGGTGGCGGTGTTCACCCCGCAGAGCACGGCGGCGGCGCTATACTATACCATCCATTCGACGTTGGCGGCGGCGCTGTTGTTCCTGGTGGTCGATCTGGTGCGCGCGCGGCGCGGGGCGCTGGGCGGCGCGCTGGTACCGGGGCCGCGCATGGCGCAGCACGGGATGCTGGCGGCGCTGTGGTTCGGGGCGGCCATCGCCACCGCCGGGCTGCCGCCGCTCTCGGGCTTTGTGGGCAAGCTGCTGGTGCTTAATGCCACCCGCGACATGGCCGATGTCTGGCTCATCTGGGGGGCGGTGCTGGCCACCTCGCTGGTGGCCGTGCTGGGATTTGCGCAGGCGGGCAGCGCGGTGTTCTGGAAGCTTGACGAGGCAGAGGCACCTCCCGCTTCCGACCTCGCCCCCGCGCCGCAACCGGCGCTGCCGCTGGTGGCGTGTTTCGCGCTGCTAGCCGGGGTGGGGATGCTGGCGGTTCTTGCCGGGCCGGTGATGCGCTATCTTGAGGCGACGGCGGCGCAGATGCACACGCCCGCCGCCTATATTGCCGCCGTTCTGGGGCAGGGCTGAGGGAGGGACGAGACATGCTGCGCAAGATCCTGCCCCATCCGCTCCTGACGCTTCTCTTGATCGTGGTCTGGCAGATGCTGGTCAACAAGGTCACGGTGGGCAACCTGGTGCTGGGCGCGATCCTCGGGATCATCATCCCGCTGGTCACCGCGCCCTACTGGCCCAACCGCCCCAAGCTCCGTAGCGTGCCGCGGATCGTGGAATATGTCGCGATCGTGCTGTGGGATATCTGCGTGGCCAATGTGCAGGTGGCCTGGGTGATCCTGTTCAAATCCAATGCCAACACGCATCCCGCGTGGATTTCCATCCCGCTCGATCTGCGCACCCCCGAGGCGATCACGGTGCTGGCGGGCACGATCACCATGACGCCGGGCACCGTGTCGAGCGACCTGGCCGCGGATGGGCGCAGCCTTCTGGTGCATTGCCTCGACGCGCCCGACCCCGACGCCGTGCGCGACGACATCAAGGCCCGTTACGAGGCCCGGCTGAAGGAGATATTCGAATGATCGGGGTCGCGCTCAGCTTTGCCTTTGCCTGTTTCGGGTTGGGGCTTTTGATGAACATCTACCGGGTTATATGGGCACCAAGCCTGGGCGACCGAATCCTTGCGCTGGATACGATGGTCATCAATGCCATCGCGATCCTGGCGCTGTTCGGCATTCTCAAGGGCACCACGATGTATTTC
Source organism: Roseovarius sp. MBR-78 (assembly GCF_040547535.1). NCBI lineage: Bacteria > Pseudomonadati > Pseudomonadota > Alphaproteobacteria > Rhodobacterales > Roseobacteraceae > Roseovarius > Roseovarius sp. MBR-78. The sequence goes on along the minus strand of NZ_JBEPPX010000002.1, from coordinate 115,837 downwards.
GAGGCGTCGATGATCATCGCAATGACCGGCTTTATCTCAACCGTGTCCTACACGCGCTTTCTGTTGCGCGGGGACATCATCGAATAGGGGGCGCTGCCATGCTTGTCGAGATTGCGATTTCCGCCTGTCTTGTCATCAGCGGCGTGTTCGGGCTGGTTGGCTCTTTCGGCCTGATCAAGCTGCCCGACCCGATGATGCGGCTGCACGCGCCCACCAAGGCGACCACGCTGGGGGTGGGCGGCGCGCTGATTGCGTCGATGCTCTATTTCTATTTCATCGTCGGGCAGTTCTCGTTTCATGAGCTGATGATTACGCTGTTTTTGTTCCTCACCGCGCCGATCACAGGGCATTTCATCGCCAAGACGCATCTGCATCTTGACCACAAGCCGGGCGATCTGCCGCCCACAGGTGGCGCGCGGCCCTGGGCCGGATATGAAAGCGATGAAGAGCGCGCACGGATCGAGGCCGAGGCAGAGGGTGAGACAGGGGCATAGGGGGGCGGGCGTTTGGCCTGTTGCTGACATTTGCCTCTTGTCCCCCGCGCGGAATCAAGCCCGGAGGGCGCCGCGCGATCGCTGGGCCGTCCCGCGGCCTAGCGATTTTGAGGGGGCGTGCGACGCTTCGGTGTCGCACGGGTTTGGCTTGCATAAAGTGGCAGTTACCACCGGTGCATCGCTAGTCCCCGGCCCAGCGACCGCGCTGCTCATCGCATCCTATCGAACACCCGGTACAGACCAAGATCACCCCAGCCGCCGCCCGGTTTCCTTGTCAAAAACGTGCATCTTTTCCGGCGCGATCACCAGGCGCAGCACCTCAGCCCCGCGGCCTGCGCTGTGCACGCCGGGCAGGCTCGCGGTAAAGCCTTGGCCGCCTGCAAGTTTGCCATGCAAGAGCGTGTTGGCGCCCAACGGCTCTGCCAGCAAGACCTGCAAGGCAAGCGGGCCGTCGGGGTCGGGCGAGAGATGCTCGGGGCGCAGCCCGAGCATGACCGGGCCGCGTGCGCCGGTCGGGTTGGGCAGGCGCATATCCCCGACATGCATCCCGTCCTCGCGGCCCTCGGCCTCGACCACGTTCATCGACGGGCTGCCGATGAACTGCGCGGCGAATAGGCTCGCGGGGCGCTCGTAGACATCCAGAGGTGTGCCGATCTGTTCGGCGCGGCCCTCATTCATCACGATCATGCGGTCGGCCATCGTCATCGCCTCGACCTGATCGTGGGTGACGTAAAGCGCGGTGATCCCCAGCTTGGCCTGCAACTCGCGAATCTCAAGCCGCATCTGCACGCGCAGCTTGGCGTCGAGATTCGATAGCGGCTCGTCGAAGAGGAACACCTTCGGCTCTCGCACGATGGCGCGGCCCATGGCGACGCGCTGCCGCTGCCCGCCCGAAAGCTGCCGGGGCTTGCGCTCCAGCAGCTCTGACAGTTGCAAAAGCTCTGCCGCCGCGCGCACCTTGGCGGCGATCTGCGCCTTGGGCAGGCCCTTGATCCGCAGGCCATAGCCCATGTTCTGCGCCACGCTCATATGCGGATAAAGCGCGTAATTCTGGAACACCATGGCGATGTCGCGGTCCATCGGCTCGCGCTCGTTGGCGCGAGTGCCGTCTATGCGCAATTCGCCCTCGGTGATCGTCTCCAGCCCCGCGACCATGCGCAGAAGGGTGGATTTGCCACAGCCCGACGGCCCGACGATGACGATGAATTCGCCATCCGCCACGTCGAGCGAGACGCCCTTGATGACCTCGTCGGTGCCAAAGCTCTTGCGGATCGCGTCGAGGGTTACGGTTGCCATGGTGCCTATTTCTCGCTGTCCACGAGGCCGCGGATGAAAAGTTTCTGCATCGAGATGACCACCACCACCGGCGGGATCATCGCGAGGATCGAGGTGGCCATGATGACCGGCCAATCGGCCACGTCATCGCCCGACGGGAACATCTGTTTGATGCCCATCACGATGGTGTTCATCGACGGATCGGTGGTGATGAGAAGCGGCCAGAGATATTGATTCCAGCCATAGATGAACAGGATCACGAACAGCGCCGCAATGTTGGTGCGGCTCATCGGCAAGAGAATATCCCAGAAAAACCGCATCGGCCCTGCGCCATCCACGCGCGCGGCCTCGGCCAATTCGTCCGGCACGGTGAGAAAGAATTGCCGGAACAAAAACGTGGCCGTGGCCGAGGCAATCAGCGGAAAAATGAGCCCCGAGTAGCTGTTGAGCATCCCGAACCCCGCGATCACCTCGTAGGTGGGCACGATTCGCACCTCGACGGGCAGCATCAGCGTGAGAAAGATCAGCCAGAAGAAAATGTTGCGCGCCGGAAAGCGGAAATAGACGATGGCAAAGGCCGATAGCAGCGAGATGATGATCTTGCCCACCGCGATCCCTATGGCCATGATGAGCGAATTGCCCAGCATCACCAGCACCGGCACGTTCACGCCCGAGAACAGCGCCGCCGTGTAGTTTTCAACAAACCGGTCGCCGGGCCAGACCGGCATCGGCGGGCGCACGATCTCGGGTTGGGTCACGGTCGAGGCCACGAACGCCAGCCAGATCGGGAAGAAGATCACCAGAACCCCCGCGATCATCACCAGATGGGTGAGCCAGAGACCCATCCCGCGTTTCTCGACCATGCCTGTGATCTCGGTTGCCATCAGTAATGCACCCGTTTCTCGATATACTTGAATTGCAGCACCGTGAGCAACCCGACGACCACCAGCAGGATCACCGATTGCGCCGCGCTTGATCCCAGATCCTGCCCCACGAAGCCGTCGGAATAGACCTTGTAGACGAGGATCGTGGTGGCCTGTTGCGGCCCGCCGCTGGTGATGGTGTGGATGACGCCGAAGGTCTCGAAGAACGCATAGACGATGTTGACCACCAAGAGGAAAAACGTCGTCGGCGACAAGAGCGGCAGCACGATGGTGAAGAACCGCCGCCAGAACCGTGCGCCGTCGATCGCCGCCGCCTCGATGATCGAGCGGGGCACGGCCTGAAGCGCGGCGAAGAAGAACAGGAAATTGTAGCTGATCCGCCCCCAGGCGGAGGCGACAACGACAAGGCCCATCGCCTCGCCCTCGTTCAGGACATGGTTCCAGTCATAGCCCAACTGCCCCAGATACCACGCCACCACGCCCACCCGCGTGTTGAACATGAAAAGCCACAGCACGCCTGCCACCGCAGGGGCCACCGCGTAGGGCCAGATGAGCAGCGTGCGGTAGGCGCCTGCCGATTTTACCAGCCGGTCGGCCATCACCGCGAGAAACAGCGCCGGGATCATCGCCGCCAGCGTCACCAGCGTGGAAAAGATCGCGGTGGTGACGAAAGAGGCGCGGTAATAGGGATCGCCCAGCAGGTATTCGAAATTCTCCAGCCCCACGAATTGCGATTTGAGGCCGAACGGGTCGGGGATGAACAGCGATTGCCACACCGCCTGCCCCGCCGGATAGAAGAAGAACACCGCAGAGATAACCACCTGCGGTGCGATCAGGCAGAGCGGCAGAAGCCAGCCCTTGAAGGTGACACGTTTTTCCATGCGGGGATCGGGGGGCGGTTGCCCGCCCCCCTATGCCTTTAGTTGTTGGCGCGCTCGAACCGGCGCAGAAGCTGGTTGCCGCGCGTCACCGCCGAATCGAGCGCCGCCTGCGCGTCCTTGTCGCCGGACCACACGGCCTCAAGCTCTTCGTCGATGATGCCGCGGATCTGGTCAAATGACCCAAGCCGCAAGCCCTTGGAATTGGCCGTGGGGGCATTGGCGGTCATCTGTTTCACCGCCACATCGGTGCCGGGATTGGCCTCGTAGAAGCCCTGCTCGCGGGTCAGCTCGCCCGCCGCCTTGGTGATCGGCAGATAGCCGGTATCCTGGTGCCACTTGGCCTGAATCGCGGGCGAGGACAGGAAGTTGAGGAACGCCGCCGCGGCGTCGTATTCTGCCGGGTCATGCCCCTCCAGCACCCAGAGCGAGGCACCGCCGATGATGGTGTTCTGCGGCGCGCCCTCGACGCCGTCCCAATAGGGCAGGGGGCGCACGTCGAAATCGAATTTCGCCTCGGCCTTGATGCCCGCATAGCCGGCAGAGCTTTCGGTGAAGAGCGCGCATTCGCCCGCGCGGAAATTGGCCCCGCCCTCGTTGCGGCGGCCGGCATAGATGAACTTGCCTTCCTTGGCCCATTCGCCCATCTGCGCGATGTGCTGCACCTGCACCGGCCCGTTGAAGGCCAGTTCGGTATCCAGCCCGGCAAAGCCGTTATCGCGCGTGGCGAACGGCACATCGTGATAGGCCGAGAGGTTTTCGAGGTGGATCCAGCTTTGCCACGAGGTGGTGATCGGGCAGGCATGGCCCGCCTCGGCCAGCTTGTCCAGAACCGCATCGACATTCTGCCAGGTGGAAAGATCGGTATCGGGGTCGACGCCTGCGCCTGCCAGCGCGTCGCGATTGACCCACAGAACCGGGGTGGAGGAGTTGAACGGCAGCGACAGCATCTGGCCATCGGTGGTGGTGTAATAGCCCTTGACCGCGCCGATATAGGCGTCGGGGTCGAACTCGGTCCCCGCCATCACCTCGTAGACCGGTCGGATCGCGCCCTTCGCGCCCATCATCGTGGCGGTGCCCACTTCGAACACCATCAGGATATGCGGCTGCTCGCCCGCGCGAAAGGCGGCGATCCCGGCGTTGAGCGTCTCGGAATAGTTGCCCTTGTGGGTGGCGTTGACGGTGTAATCGTCCTGGCTTTCGTTGAAGGTAGCGACCTGCTCGGCCACAAGCTCCCCAAGCCGCCCGGTAAAGGCGTGCCAGAACTGGATTTCGGTCTGAGCCATCGCGGCAAGCGGTGACAGCGCGGTGGTGGCGGCCAGAAGCGCGCCAAATGCCGTTTTTTGCATGGTATCCTCTCCCATATGACGAGCGCAGCCGGACATCCCCTGTCGGCCACGGCGATCACGCAAAAGCTACGCTACACGGAAATTGACATAATACAACCGCGCAAATATACGCGTTAATATAATATCATATTATTGTCATAAACATCCTGTCACCTTGTTCCCAGATTATCCCTGCCGGAGTTGCCCCATGTCCACCCGCCTGCGCCTGCGCCAGCTTGAAGCGCTCGAACGTGTCGCCGTCACCGGCTCGATGACGCGCGCCGCCGAGGCGCTTGGCATCTCGCAACCCGCAGTCAGCCGTCTGCTGGCCGATCTTGCGGCGGAGACGGGGCTGGCGCTGTTGGATCGGCGCGACGGGCGGCTGGTGCCGACGCAGGAGGCGCGATTCCTGCTGCCCGATATCCACCGCGTGCTGGAAACGCTCGACCGGATCGGCGAGTTGAGCCGCAGCCTCAATGATCGCAAGGCCGGGCATCTGCGCATCGCCTGCCTGCCGGGCTTTGCCACGTCGCACCTGCCCGGCGTGCTGGCCCGGTTCCTTGCCGACCGGCCCGATGTGACGCTCACGGTAGAGCCCGACCGCCCCGAGCGCATCCTTGAATGGATCATCCGCGAGCAGTTTCATTGCGGCATCACCGACGGGTTCGAGGGGCATCCGGCGGTCGAGGCCGAGATCGTGCCGATGCGCAGCGTCTGCATCCTGCCGCCCGGTCACCCGCTTGCCGCGCGCGAGGTGCTTGGCCCCGCCGATCTGGCCGGGCAGCGGATGATCCACACGCGGCGCGACAGCGCGTTCTTTCGCGCGCTGGAAGAGGCGTTTCTTGGGGCCGGGGTGACGATGACGCCGGTCATCGTGATCCGACAGTTCACCGCCGCCTGCGAGTTGGTGTTGCGCGGCGCGGGCGTGTCGGTGGTGAGCGCGCTTGACGCCGAAGGCTATGCCGCGCGCGGCCTGATCCATCGCTCCTTCGTGCCCGAGGTGCCGCACCGTCTTGCGCTGGTGCGCCCGGTGCATGGCGCGCCGTCGCTTCTGACGCTGGAATTCATCGACGCGTTCCGCGAGAGCCTGCGCCCGTTCGAGGCGTGCCCCGCCGCATAGGCAGCACATGCACCACCGGCCCGGTGAGCACCGCGAGCGCCTCGGCGCGCATCAGGCCAGTGAGCGCCGGATCGTCGCAGTCGAGCCCGCCGGTATAGGTGCCATAGGCGGGCAGGATCACCCGGTCGCCGTCAATCAGGAAGGCCGGGCGGCTGATCGACTGGCCGCGCAGGCTCAGCCGCATCTTGGGGTGATAATGCCCCGATACCTCGCCCGACTGGCCGGGATTGGCGATATGGCGAAAGCTGAGCGGCGGGGTGGGCAGTTCTGCCAGATGGGTGCCGCCAAGATCGACCGGGCCGGGATCGTGGTTGCCCTCGATCCAGACCCAGCGGCGGCCCGCCTGCAAGCGGGTGATCCACAGCTTTTCGTCATCGGGCAGGGCATGGGCGGCCTGCGCGTCGTCGAAACTGTCGCCAAGGCAGATCACCGTGCCCGCACCGGTGCGGCGCAGGTCCGATTCCAGACGGCTTAGCGTGTCGCGCGTCTCGAACGGTGGCAGCGGCGGTTCGCCCGCGCGCGCGCGGCGCAGCGCCTTGCCAAGGTGCAGGTCCGACACGCAAATCAGGTTGCGCGCCTCCCAGTAAAGCGCGCCCGAGGGCAGGGCGACAAGAGATGCGCCCGCGAGGGTGAAGGCATGGCCGTCCATGCCCCCTTGGTGCCCCCGCGCGCGGCGATTGGCAAGCGCTGCTTGTCAGCCCAGAAGCCGCCGCGCCACCACCTGCGCCTGAATCTCTGCCGCCCCCTCAAAGATGTTGAGGATGCGCGCGTCGCACAGGATGCGGCTGATGGTGTATTCCAGCGCAAAGCCGTTGCCGCCGTGGATTTGCAGCCCGTTATCGGCGGCCGACCACGCCACGCGGGCACCCAGCAGCTTGGCCATGCCCGCCTCCAGATCGCAGCGGTGGCCATGATCCTTTTCCCATGCCGAGAAATAGGTGAGCTGGCGCGCCACCATGATCTCGACCGCCATCATCGCCAGCTTGCTGGCCACGCGCGGGAAGGCGATGAGCGGCTGGCCGAATTGCTTGCGGTCCTGGGCATAGCGCATCGACACATCGAGCGCCGATTGCGCAACGCCGATGGCGCGCGCGGCGGTCTGGATGCGGGCGGCCTCGAAGGTCTCCATCAACTGCTTGAAGCCCTTGCCCTCTTCGCCGCCGAGCAGGTTCTCGCCCTTGACGTGGAAGCCGTCAAAGGCAAGCTCGTATTCCTTCATGCCGCGATAGCCCAGCACCTCGATCTCGCCGCCGGTCATGCCGGGGGTGGGGAAGGGGTGCTCGTCTGTGCCCGGCTCTTTCTCGGCCAGAAACATCGACAGGCCGCGATGATCTTTGGTGTCGGGCACGGAGCGCGCCAGAAGGGTCATCAGATGGGTGCGCGCGGCATGGGTGATCCAGGTCTTGTTGCCGGTCACCGTCCAGTCGCCATTCTCGTCACGCACGGCGCGGGTGCGCAAGCTGCCGAGGTCAGAGCCGGTATTGGGCTCGGTAAAGACCGCCGTGGGCAGCGTCTCGCCGCTGGCAAGGCGGGGGAGCCACTTTTCTTTTTGCGCTTCGGTGCCGCCGCAGAGGATCAGTTCGGCGGCGATCTCGGAGCGGGTGCCAAGGCTGCCCACGCCGATATAGCCCCGGCTCAACTCTTCCGAGACCACGACCATCGACGCCTTGGAAAGGCCAAGCCCGCCATATTCCTCGGGGATGGTGAGGCCGAACACGCCCATTTCGGCCAGGTCCTCGATGACCTCCATCGGAATGAGTTCGTCCTTGAGGTGCCATTCATGCGCGTGCGGCTCGACACGATCCACCGAGAAGCGGCGGAATTGCTCGCGGATCATCTCCAACTCGTCATCAAGCCCGGTGCGGCCCACGGTGATCTCGGCGGCGCGTTCCTGCATCAGGGCGACCAGCCGCAGACGCGCGGCCTGCGTGTTGCCGCGCGCGATGAGTGTCTGCACTTCCGGCGTGCGGAAGGCCGCAACGGCTGCCTCGTCAAGGCCAAGATCGGCGGGGCGGGCGATCTCGCCCTGGTTCATGGCGATGCCGCCGGCGATCTGCGCGAGGTATTCGCCGAACGCGATCTGAAGGATCAACTGCTCGACCTCGCCGAACTGTCCCTGTTCGTCGAGCCGCGTGGCCCAGCCCTGCATCTGGCGCAACGATTCGACATAGGTGGCCAGCCAGGCAAGCCCGTGGGTCGCGCCCTGCGCCGCGTCCATCGCCGCGCCCGATATGCGATCGCCCTCGACCACCATGGCGCGCACAGCCGCGCGCGCCTCTTCCAGAAGGGTTTCGGCGGGGGCGACCGCCGCGCCGGTGAGCGCCGAAAGGTCGCTCAGGAGGATGGGCTGCGCCATTGCGATATCCTGTCCGTCATGTGCCATGTGTCATGTCCTTTCAGTGTTGTCGCGCTTTTATCTATGATGCAGTTGCAGCGCAACTATTATACTAATTGTCGCAGGTTTTTGTTCTAAAGTTGCGTATTGATTTTCTGTCCTCTGACGCTAACGCCGTGCTAACACGTCATAATGGACATGTTTCTGGATATCGCCCCGGTCTGGGGCTGGGTCTTTGCCTTTGGCGTGGCGGTTTGCGCGGGGCTGGTCAAGGGGGTGGTGGGATTCGCCATGCCCACGGTCCTGATCGCGGGGTTGAGCACGACGATGCCGCCCGATCTGGCGCTGGCGGGGTTGATCCTGCCGACGCTGGCCACCAACCTGTGGCAGGCGCTGCGGCAGGGGGTGGGCGCGGCGCTGGCCTCGGTCCGGCGGTTCCGGGTGTTTTTGCTGGCAGGGGGCGCGGTGATGGTGGTGGCCGCGCAGGCGGTGCCGCTGCTGCCGCCTTGGGGGATGTATCTCTTCATCGGGCCGCTGATCACCGCCTACGCGCTCTCGACGCTCATGGGGCGGGGCCTGCGCCTGTCGTCCGAGGGCGGCGCGCGGGGCGAGGCGGGCATGGGCGCGCTCGCCGGGCTTTTTGGCGGCATATCAGGGATTTGGGGGCCGCCCACGGTTGCGATGCTGATCGCGCGCGGCACCGAGAAGCGCGAGCAGATGCGCGTGCAGGGGGTGATTTATGGCCTCGGCGCGGTGCTGCTCTTGGTGTCGCATATCGGCTCCGGCGTGCTGCGCGCCGAGACGCTGCCGCTATCGCTGGCGCTGGTGCCTCCGGCGCTTTTGGGGATCGGGCTGGGGTTCTGGTTGCAGGACCGGCTCGACCAGGAGACGTTTCGCAAGGTGACGCTCTGGGTGCTGCTGCTGGCGGGGTTGAACCTGGTGCGGCGGGGGGTGATAATGCTGTGAGGCGCGGCGCGACCCGCAAGGTTCAAGGCGCGAACCGCACGGTTTGAGGGGGGCACCGTGACGGTGGGGGCCGAGGGCTGGCGCGGCGTTTGTCCTTGGTCAGGATGCTGCGGGTGCGAGATGGGGGGAGCCTTTGTGTGAGCATGCTCAACTGTTTTTGAAAAAATCTAAGTCAGCACAATTATTTGATCGCCGTTACCGGTGGTGCTGCGATAAGGGTGGCGATTCCAGAAGGATCAACGATCGTTCACTTGTCTAGGCTGTTTCTATAACCACATCGTAAATATAAATTCTTGCATTAAAAACTATTCGAGTGGTTCGAGACCCTTTCCTTCTGGAATATCCCCATCGCCTCCATTAGCAGGCTCGTCTATCGCAATGTCGCCAACCTTTTCCCGATCTTTTTCAGACGCGAGGTGCTCGGAGATTCTCGGCGCGTGGTCGAGATAACTTAGAGGCGGCTCCATTTCGGAATCATTAGCGGAGAGGGGCAATTTAATCTCCTCGGTGCCGACGACAGAGCAGTACGCTTTTAGGTATGTATTCAGGTCTTCGCGTGCAGGTTCCTCATGCCGTTTAAGAAGCTGCCTTTCTTTTAACCTGATACTCTCGGTCGCAAGGTGTTTCAGGGTATCAATATAAAGAACTGGATAAGCTTCACCGCCGTTGACACCTTTCAGGGCTACGGTGTTTTCGAATCTGATAAGATGATCAAAGCCAGTGCCCGGAGGACAGCTAGCTAGCAGCCTTGCTAATTGTACGCTTAGGGCGAATCGCTCCGGCTTAGCGAAACTCGCAACACGAAACCCAGTGTCTATGGCTTTCCCAAGGAAGTCGTACTCGAATGGCTGTGCATCTGCGGCGGCCTCAAGGGCTTCAGATGCCGTAAGGTAATTCACTTCATCACCTGAGCTTCGCAAGTTAACAGCTCTATTCGGCTCAGGGAACGATGCTAGCCATCCAGCACCTTTCAGATTCAACGGACTGTCGTCTTCGGCAAATGATTTTCGATAATCGTGGAGCGTTTGAATGAAAGCCATTAAAGCGACCATCACCGCTTTTCGGGTATTCACTCGACCGCAAAAAATCAACTCATCTCCAACAGCTTTCCAGAGCTTCGGGCAATCATCGGTCCCGGACTGAGGTGTTTTCATTTGAGCGTACGCCGATCGAAACTTCGCTGGGAAGTCACGATAAAAGGCTTCAAATGTCGTAACCCATTTGGGGCTAGCTCGATCTCGGGCTTCACCGTCTCGAGAATTCTTGAATGCCGTTGATCCGCTTAGGTCAACTGACAAAAACAAACGCACACGAAATTTAGCAGCGATGAATCTATCTTCGTCAGTCATTTAAGCCCAGTGTCTTAGCTCGCACCTCAACGGCGGATTGAGTTACGCCAAAAGTTTCCGACGCATTTCCTGCCTTGTACGCTAAGCTAAAGGCCTTTTCTGGCATCAAGAAAGCAGATGCAAACCAGTTTGCCTCCCACTCGCAGCGTCGCAAAGCCTCGTTGGTGTCATCAACTTTACGTGTAGCTCTCATGCCGCATCTGGGATTATTTTTTCGTACGAGTGGCCAGTGCAACAGGAGGTGCCCCAGTTCGTGCGCTATGGTAAAGTTATCCCGAAGAGCCCCCGTGTGCGATGATAAGCGAATGCGGAATGAACCATCCGGCTCAACGACTATTGCATCTGTTTGATCATCATCCATAAAGCCAATGTACGATAAGTTTCCTCGGTTTCTCTTCACGAGATCAGACAAATCGAACCCGTTTTTGAGGCCGGTCTTTTCACGCTGATTTTCCGCGAACTCAAATATTCTGGGTTTTGTAGCCCGCGATGGCGTCGGCATGATGTATGTGGTCTCATCAGGCATTGGTTTCCCTCCTATGAAGGCGTCGACTGGCGATCTGTACTTCGCTCGACCAGTACGCAGGATACTGCATCACTCCACAAGTGTTCTGCGTTCGTACCAAACACATAGTGCAGAACCTTAAATATTGCTAGTATCGACTCTTGCCACGTTAGACATTCCCGCCGTCGCTATTTTTGTCAAGACTTCGCAAAGCCCCCCCCCGGCGCACCATCCCCGGCCGGATCATCCCGCCTTGCTGCCCATCCGGCCTCCCCCCCCCCCCGGCCCGCCGCATCTGCGACAGGCCGGGGGCGGGCTTGCTCTCACCCGATCGCCGCCGCCTTCACGTCTTCGTCGATGAAGGGGACGTATTGGGCGAAGTTCTCGGCGAACATCGCCACCAGTTTGGCGGCCTGGGCGTCGTAGGCCTGGGCGTCGTCCCAGGTGCGGCGCGGGTCGAGCAGGACTTCGGCGACGCCGGGCACCTCTACCGGCACCTCGAAGCCGAAATTCGCGTCCTTGCGGAATTCGACCTCGCCCAGCGAGCCGTCAAGTGCCGCGGTGAGCAGCGCGCGGGTGGCCTTGATCGGCATCCGAGAGCCGGTGCCATAGGCCCCGCCCGTCCAGCCGGTATTCACCAGCCAGCAGGTGGCGCCGTGCTTGGCGATCTTTGCGCGCAAGAGGTTGCCGTAGACCTCGGGGCGGCGCGGCATGAAGGGCGCGCCGAAGCAGGTGGAGAAGGTCGGCTCCGGCTCGGTCACGCCGCGCTCGGTGCCCGCGACCTTGGAGGTGAAGCCCGACAGGAAGTGATACATCGCCTGCGCCGGCGTCAGCCGCGCGATGGGGGGCAGCACGCCGAACGCATCGCAGGTCAGCATGATGACATTCTTGGGGTGCCCGCCAAGCGCGGTTTCGGACGCGTTGGAGATATAGTGCAACGGGTAGGCGCAGCGCATGTTGGCGGTGAGGCTGTCATCCTCGAAATCAAGTTCGAGTGTTTCGGGGTCAAACACCATGTTTTCCACCACGGTGCCGAATTTCGAGGTGGTGGCATAGATCTCGGGCTCGGCATCGGGGTCGAGGTTGATGGTCTTGGCATAGCAGCCACCCTCGAAGTTGAAGGTGCCGCGCTCGGACCAGCCGTGCTCGTCATCGCCGATGAGCGTGCGTTCGGGATCGGCCGAGAGCGTGGTCTTGCCGGTGCCCGAGAGGCCGAAGAACACGGCGGCATCGACGGGGTTGTCATGCGCGTGGTTGGCAGAGCAATGCATCGGCATCACGCCCTGCTCGGGCAAGAGATAGTTGAGCAGGGTGAAGATGGATTTCTTGTTCTCTCCCGCGTATTCGGTGCCGCCCACGAGGATCAGCTTGCGGTCGAAATCCATCGCGATCACGGTCTCGGAGCGGCAGCCGTGGCGGGTGGGATCGGCGCGGAAGCCGGGGCAGTTGATGAGCGTGAAATCGGCGGTGAAGCCGTCGAGCGCGTCGCGCTCGGGGCGGCGCAGCATGGTGCGGTTGAACAGGCTGTGCCAGGCCAGTTCGGTGACCATGCGCACGTTGATGGCGAGCGCCGGATCGGCCCCGCCGACGAGATCCTCGACAAACACGTCGCGGCCCTGGAGATAGGTGATCATGTCGTCGTAGAGCGCGGCAAAGCTCTCGGGGGAAAGCGCGCCGTTATTGTCCCACCAGATGGTGTTTTCGGTGGTGGCAGAGCGGGTGATGAACTTGTCCTTGGGAGAGCGGCCGGTGAACTTGCCAGTCGAGACGAGGAAGGCACCGCCGCGCCCGAGGGTGCCCTCGCCGCGGTGAAGCGCCGCCTGGATCAGCGCGGGTTCGATCAGGTTGTAATGGACCGTTCCCAGCCCCGTGATGCCCTGATCCTCCAGCCGGAAATTCGGGTTCACCCGTCCGATTGTCATGTCGTGTTGCTCCTGTTCAACAATACCGCCTGTCCGTCGCGCGGCTTTCGGGGGCCGAACGTTGCACGGTTGCGCGCCTCATAGCATGACGTTTCCATGAAATGACAGATGGGTTTGGCGCAGTTAGCGCAACCATGGCCAGGTTAGCGCAATCAGTCGCATGTTGGCGGAGACATCGCGGGGCGCGTGCGGAAAAAGTGAGTCCATTTAGCCATTCTCAAGGAAATTCCGGCCCAATGAGGGCGGATAGCCTGGGTGATTCGCAGATTTGGATTGATCCGCAGGCCGCAAAAGGCGCATAATGAGGAAAAAAATCAGAAACTCAGAGCAGTATGAGGAACAAGAGCAATGTCGAAGATCGCCCTAGTGGACGATGACAGGAATATCCTGACATCCGTCTCGATGACGCTTGAGGCCGAAGGCTTCGAGGTCGAGACCTATAATGACGGCCAGCAGGCCTTTGATGCGTTCAGCAAGAAACTGCCGGACATGGCTGTGCTTGACATCAAGATGCCGCGCATGGACGGCATGGACCTGTTGCAACGCCTGCGCCAGAAATCGCGGATGCCGGTCATCTTCCTGACCTCCAAGGATGACGAGATCGACGAGGTCCTGGGCCTGCGCATGGGCGCGGATGATTATGTGAAAAAGCCGTTTTCCCAGCGGCTCTTGGTCGAGCGCATCCGCGCGCTGTTGCGGCGGCAGGAAGTGGTGGCCGGGGGCGCGCTGGTCGAGGGCGAGGACAACAAGGTGATCGAGCGCGGCGAGCTGCGCATGGACCCGCTGCGCCACGCGGTGACGTGGAAGGGGCGCGACGTGTCGCTTACCGTGACCGAATTCCTGCTGTTGCAGGCGCTCGCGCAGCGCCCCGGCTTTGTCAAGAGCCGCGACCAGCTCATGGATGTGGCCTATGACGATCAGGTTTACGTCGATGATCGCACCATCGACAGCCATATCAAGCGCCTGCGCAAGAAACTGCGGATGGTCGATCCCGAATTCTCGGCCATCGAAACGCTGTACGGGATCGGGTATCGCTATAACGAGGAATGATGGCCCTGGCCGAGGGGATAGACGTGGGTGACGCGCGACCGCGCAGGGATGGCGATCTCGTCCTCGGGGATGATTTCGTCGCCCCCGACCGCATAGAAGAGGCGGAACTGACCGAGCGGCGGGCGCGGCGCGGCTGGCTGTCGCTGCGGCTCTCGGCACTGACGCGCAAGATCGTGACCTTCAACCTCATCGCGCTCAACGTGCTGGTGATCGGCATTCTCTATCTCAACGGCACGCAAGACACGCTGGTGCGCCAGCATGTCGATGCCTTGCGCGAGCGCGCGGCGCTGACCGCCGATGTGGTGGCCGCGCGTCTGCCGCAGACCGCGCCGGTGAACCTGGCCGCCGGCGACGGGCTTGATGTCGAGGATACGTTGGCGCGGCTTGCGCTGCGGCGGGGGACCGAGGCCTATCTGTTTGATCGAACCGGGCTTTTGCTTGGCCAAAGGGCGGGCGAGGGTGCCCGTGCGGTGGCGGGCGGTGACGGGCCGTCGACGCCGCTGACCGACCTCCTTGGCCGGGTCTGGGACGTGATCTCGGTGCCGTTCGCGGCCAGGGGCACAGGCGACGAGGCCGAGGACGCGATGGCGCAGATCCGCGACCTGGTCGATGCGGCGGTGGCCGAGGGCGCGCAGGTGCGCGCGACCGAGATGGGAGGCGAGACCGTTTTGCGCGCGGCAGCGCCGGTGATGCGCGGGGCCGAGCCGCTGGGCGCGGTGGTGCTTGTCGACACGACCGGCGATGTCGATCGCATCGCTGCCGCTGCGCGCGAGCGGGTGCTTCAGATGTTCCTGATTGCCACGCTCATCTCCATCGGGCTCAGCCTGGTGCTGGCCTCGACCATTTCGCACCCGCTTGCCGATCTTGCCGCCGCCGCCGAGATCGGGCGCGAGCGCAATCGCGGGCGCAGCGGCGGCGGGCGCATCCGCATCCCCGATCTCACCGCGCGGCCCGACGAGATCGGGCGGCTGTCGGGCGCGCTCCGGGGCATGGTTGGCGCGCTCTACAGCCGGATCGAGAGCAACGAGCAATTCGCCGCCGACGTGGCCCACGAGATCAAGAACCCGCTGGCGAGCCTGCGTTCGGCGGTGGGCACCATGCGCATCGCCAAGCGCGAGGATCAGCGCGAGCGCCTGCTCGAGGTGATCGAGCATGACGTGCGCCGCCTTGACCGGCTGGTGAGCGATATCTCCAACGCCTCGCGGCTCGATTCCGAGCTGGTCAAGGAGACGCAGGAGGCGTTCGACCTTGTGGCGCTGCTCAGGAACCTCGCGCAATATCTCAGCGAGGAGGCCGGCAAGAAGGGGATCGAGTTCATCACCGATTTCCCGCAAAAACCGGTGGTCGTCACCGGGCTGGAGGCGCGGCTGGCGCAGGTTTTCGTCAACCTCATCACCAATGCCATCAGCTTTTGCGAGGAGGGCGACGCGATCCGCGTCTGGGCGCGCCGCCGCGCCAACCGGGTGCTGGTGGTGGTCGAGGATACCGGGCCGGGCATCCCCGAGGCGGCGCTGGAAAAGGTGTTCCAGCGTTTCTATTCGGAACGGCCCGAGAGCGATTTCGGCAATAATTCCGGGCTGGGGCTGGCAATTTCCAAGCAGATCGTGGAGGCCCATGACGGCGTGATCTGGGCCGAGAACATCCGCCCCACCCATGCCGACGCGACATCCGAGCCGCTGGGCGCGCGCTTTGTCGTCGGCCTGCCGGTCTGAGCCGGGATGGGTGGCGCGGCGGCGCGCGAGAGCGAGGGAGAGGCCGGGCGCGCGGAGGTCGAGACCGTGCACGCAAGCTGCGTGGCGCTCGGGGCGCGTGCCGTGCTCATCCGCGGGGCGGCGGGGCGCGGCAAATCCGGGCTGGCGCTGCGGCTGATGGCCTTGGGCGCGGGGCTGGTGGCCGATGATCGCACGCGGCTTTGGCGCGCGGGTGCCCGCGTAATGGCCGATGCGCCCGACACGATCCGGGGCCGGATCGAGGCGCGGGACTTTGGCATCCTGCGCCTGCCTGCCACCGGGCCGTGCGCGCTCGCGCTTGTGGTCGATCTTGACCGGGTCGAGACCGACCGCCTGCCGCCGCTGCGCGAGACTGATATCGCCGGGGTCTCGCTGCCGCTTGTGCATGGGTCCGCACAGGCGCATTTTCCGGCGGCGATCTTGCTCTATCTGCTCTATGGAACCCTGGAATAGCACCGAAAGCCGCCGATCATGACATCTCACAACGCGGATGCCGACATGTCTCACCCGCTGGTTCTGGTCACCGGCCCGTCGGGGGCGGGGCGCAGCACGGCGATCAATGCCCTCGAGGATATGGGATTCGAGGCGATTGACAACCTGCCGCTCTCGCTCTTGCCGCGGCTTTTCGCGGGGCCGCAGCTCGACAAGCCGGTGGCGCTTGGCATCGACGTGCGCAACCGCGATTTCTCGACGCAGGCCCTGATCGAGGTGATCGACGGCAGCGCCTTCGCGATGCCGGGGCGGATGGAGGTGCTTTATCTCGATTGCCGCGCGGATATCCTCGTGCGGCGGTTTTCCGAGACGCGGCGGCGGCACCCACTTGCATCGGGTGGCACCCCCGAGGAGGGGATCGCGCGCGAGTTTGACCTGCTTGGCCCGATCCGCGCGCGCGCCGATATCGTGGTGGATACGTCGGACATGTCGCCGCATGACCTGCGCGCCGAGCTTGAACGCTGGTTCGCGCCCGGCGGGGCGGGGCGGCTGTCGGTTTCGGTGCAGTCGTTTTCCTACAAGCGCGGCCTGCCGCGCGGCCTTGATATGGTGTTCGACTGCCGGTTCCTGAACAATCCGCATTGGGAGGCGAGCCTGCGCGCGGCCGATGGGCGCGATGCGCGGGTGCAGGCCTATTTGCGCGACGATCCGCGGCTGGCACCGTTTCTCGATCGGCTGGGTGCGCTTCTTGATCTTCTGCTGCCTGCGCATCAGGCCGAGGGCAAGGCCTATCTCGCCATCGGCACCGGCTGCACCGGCGGGCAGCACCGCTCGGTCGCGGTGGCGGAATTCCTCCGCGAGAGCCTTGCAGAGCAGGGCTGGCCGGTGTCATTAAGGCATCGGGAACTGGAGCGGCGCGAGCCGGGGAGTGGGCGTTCATGATCGGGATCGTGATCGTGGCGCATGGCGGGCTTGCCCGCGAATACCTGAGGGCGGTTGAGCATGTGGTCGGCGCGCAAAGCGGGATCGTGGCCGTGTCGGTCGAGGGCGATCACGACCGCGCCGCCAAGCAAGACGAAATCTGCGCCGCCGCCGACACCGTGGACAGTGGCGACGGTGTGGTGGTAGTGACCGATATTTTCGGCGGATCGCCCTCGAACCTGTCGCTGCGCGCCTGCCGCCCCGAGGGCCGCCGCATTCTCTACGGGGCCAACCTGCCGATGCTCATCAAGCTGGCCAAGAGCCGCCACAGCCCGGTCACGGTGGCGGTGCGCGCGGCGCTCGAGGCGGGGCGCAAATATATCGACAGCCACAATGTTTCAACGGAATGAGGATAGCGGCAATGACCGAGCGCATGCGGCGGCAACTCGACATCGTCAATGAAAAGGGGCTGCACGCCCGCGCCGCCGCCAAATTCGTCGAGGTGGTCGAGGGGTTTGACGCGCAGGTCGAGGTAAGCCACGGGCCCGAGACCGCCTCGGGCGACAGTATCATGGGGCTTTTGATGTTGGCAGCGGCCAAAGGAAGCACTATTGACGTCGAAATCATGGGGGCCGATGCCGGGCCGCTGGGCGATGCGCTGGCGGCGCTGGTTGCCGACCGCTTCGGCGAAGACATGTAGGCCGCGCGCGGCACCGACAAGGCGGAACGGGACACATAACGTGAGCAGCAAGGCGCAGCCAGAGACCGGCGGGGAGACGGGCGAGCGGATCGTGTTTCACAAATACGATCGCCGCAGCCTGACCTATGCCAACAGTTTCGACAGCCCCACCACCGCCACCATCATTCGCGCGATGGAGTGGGTGACCGGCAAGATCAGCATCCTGCGCATGATCCGCGCCTTCGAAAAGAGCGGCGCGCCCTCGGGGCAGGCGTTCTGGCGCGCCGCGCTCGATATCATGGGCATTCCGCTGCTGACGCCCGAAGACGAGATCGCCAATATCCCCGCCGAGGGCCCCGTCGTGGTGGTTGCCAACCATCCCCACGGGTTGGTGGACGGGATGATCCTTGCCGAATTGATCGGGCGGCGGCGCACGGATTACAAGATCCTGACGCGCGCGCTTTTGACCGGTATCAACGAGGTCGCGGCCTCTTACATGATCCCGGTGCCGTTCCCGCATGACCCCGAGGCACAGCGCAAATCGGTGGAGATGCGCGCAAATGCGATGGCGCATCTGCGCGAGGGCGGGGTCATCAGCGTGTTTCCCTCGGGGGTGGTGGCGTCGTCGGATGGGCTTTTCGGCCCGGTGGTGGAGCGCGAGTGGAACGTGTTCACCGCGCAGATGATCCGCCGGTCGGGCGCGCAGGTGGTGCCGATCTACTTTCCCGGCTGCAATTCGCGCTGGTATCAGATGGCCAATCGCGTTTCGGCCACCATGCGGCAGGGGCTTTTGTTGCACGAGGTGGTGCGCAGTTGCGGCAAGCCGCAAAAGCCGGTGGTGGGCAAGCCGGTGGATGCAGAGCGGATGCAGATGCTGCAAAACGATCCGCGCGGCTTCATGGAATGGCTGCGGGCGCATACGCTGTCGCTGGGGGAGCGGCAGGGGTAGGGGGCTGGTTTGTTGGGACGGTCGCTTCTTGTGTCCGTGCGGAGCCAAGCCCGAAGGGCACCGCGCGATCGTCATGCCAAAGGCATGCCTCCGGCATGACGCCGTCCGGCGGCCTAGCGATTATGAGAGGACGCGCGACCTATCGGCTTCACAAGGGCTTGGCTGGCATAAACTGGCAGTTTCCGACGGTGCATCGCTAGTCCCCGGCCCAGCGACCACGCGGCTCGTCTCTGGGGCCAACGCACCCTTTCGGCCCAGGCCCCGCTCAGGTAAACCGGTTGTCGCGGGGAAAGCCGCGCGGGGCCATGCGGCCGGTGCCCGCGCGCTTGCCGAGCCAGTCGCCAAGGTAGGTCTCGGTGCGGGTGCGGCCCGCCGGGTCGCGCCAGCTCAGCCCCTCCGACAGGGTAAAGGTGGTGGCATCCGACAGGCCGCCATCCTTATATTTCTGGAGCCGCACGCCCTTGCCGCGCGCCAGTTCGGGCAATTCGTCGAGGGCAAAGACCAGCACCTTGCGGTTTTCGCCGACGCAGGCGACGGCATCGCCCGTCACCGGGCGGCACACGATGGCGCGGGCGGGCGCGCGCAGGTTCAGAACCTGCTTGCCGCTGCGGGTCTGCGCCAGCACCTCGTCCTCGGCCACGATGAAACCATCGCCCGCCGAGGAGGCCACCAGGAGCTTGCGCCCCGACTTGTGGATGAAGAGATCGACGATCTCGGCCTCGTTGGGCAGATCGACCATCAGGCGCAGCGGCTCTCCCATGCCGCGCCCGCCGGGCAGGGTGGCTGCCGAGAGGGTGTAGACCCGCCCGTTGCTGCCAAAGACCAGAAGCCGGTCGGTGGTCTCGGCGTGGAAGATGAAGCGCGGCTCGTCGCCATCCTTGAATTTCAACTCGCGGCCAAGGTCGATATGGCCGGTCATGGCGCGAATCCAGCCCATGCGAGAGCACACCACGGTGATCGGCTCGCGCGGGGTCATCGCCTCGATGGGCACCTCCTGCGCCTCGCCCGCCTCGGCAAAGCCGGTGCGGCGCGCGCCGATGGGGTGGGATTTGCCAAAGGTCTTTTTCACCTCGCGCAACTCGTCTGCAACCGTCGCCCATTGCTTTGAGGCGTCGTCGAGCAGATCCTCCAGCCCGGCGCGCTCGGCCATCAGGGCGTCGCGCTCGGCGCGCAATTCCATCTCTTCAAGGCGGCGCAGGGAGCGCAGGCGCATGTTGAGGATCGCCTCGGCCTGCACCTCGGTCAACCCCACCTCGCCCGGTGGTGGCGAGACGTAATCGGCCTCGGAGGTGGCGCGGGTGAATTCGCGCCCCCAATCCTCGCGCATCAGCGCCGGTTTGGGCGCGTCGTCATAGCGGATGATCTCGATCACGCGATCAAGGTTGAGGAAGGCGACGATCAGACCCTCCAGCACCTCCAGCCGGTGGTCGATCTTTTCCATCCGGTGGCGCGAGCGACGCAACAGCACCTCTTGCCGGAAATCGAGGAAGGCGCGCAGCACCTCGCGCAGCGAGCAGACCTTCGGCGTTACCCCGTCGATCAGAACGTTCATGTTGAGCGAGAACCGCAATTCCAGATCGGTGTTGCGGAACATCAGCCCCATCAGCATCTGCGCGTCGACGGTGCGCGCGCGCGGCTCGAGGATGAGGCGCACATCGTCGGTGCTCTCGTCGCGGACATCGGCGAGGATCGGCACCTTGCGGGTCTGGATCAACTCGGCGATGCGCTCGATTAGGCGCGATTTCTGCACCTGGTAGGGGATTTCGGTGATGACGATCTGCCAGCCGCCGCGGGGCAGGTCTTCTACTTCCCAGCGGGCGCGCAGGCGGAAAGAGCCGCGCCCGGTGCGGTAGGCCTGCGCGATGCTCTCGGGCGGCTCGACGATGACGCCGCCGGTGGGGAAATCGGGGCCGGGGATGTAGTTGAGCAGCGTCTCGTCGCGGGCCTCGGGAGATTTTATGAGGTGCAGGCAGGCGTCGATCAACTCGGCGATGTTATGGGGCGGGATGTTGGTGGCCATGCCCACGGCAATCCCCGAGGAGCCATTGGCCAGAAGGTTCGGGAAGGCGGCGGGCAGCACCACCGGCTCGCGCAGGGTGCCGTCGTAATTGTCGCGGTAATCGACCGCGTCCTCGGCGAGGCCATCGAGCAGCGCCTCGGCAAAGGGCGTCATCCGCGCCTCGGTATAGCGGGCGGCGGCGGGGTTGTCGCCGTCGATATTGCCGAAATTGCCCTGCCCGTCCACCAGCGGATAGCGCACCGCGAAATCCTGCGCGAGCCGCGCCATCGCGTCATAGATCGCGGCATCGCCGTGGGGGTGGTAATTGCCCATCACGTCGCCGGAAATCTTGGCGGATTTGCGAAAGCCCCCGGTGGAGGACAGCCGCAGCTCGCGCATGGCATAGAGGATGCGGCGATGCACCGGTTTGAGCCCGTCGCGCGCATCGGGCAGGGCGCGGTGCATGATGGTCGAGAGCGCATAGGTCAGATACCGCTCGCCAAGCGCGCGGCGGAGCGGCTCGGCGGTGGCTTCGGGGCGCATGTTGGGGTCGTCGAGCAGATCGGTCATGGATATCGGTCTACAGGGGCCGCGCGGGGGCGTAAAGCGGCGACGGACATGCCGCCGCTTGCATCCAGGGTGCGACGCCTGCAAGGCGTTGCGCGATGGTGTTCGGGTCTGTCTTTTTGCGTGTGGGTCTGTTGGGCGGGGTGCGGACATTTGAGGTTTATCTCCCGCGCGGAGTCAAGGCGTGCCCCGCACGCCGCCGCGCGAGCGGTCATGCCGAAGGCATGCCTCCGGCATGACCCGCCCGGACGGGCGGGCGCTTTTGTAACGGTGCAGTTCCCTGATAACGCAGCGGTATTTTGCAGGCATAAACTGCCAGCCGGAAATGTTGCAGCGCCCACCCGCGGTCGGGCACTCGCGCGGCTCATCCCCAGGCATCAACGCCCGCTCAAGGCCAACACCTGCCCCCGTCCAGCACTGGGAACCGACTAGTCAGGTAGCTGCACGCGACCGCTTGCATCGCGCCCTGCGTCGGGCCACAAGGCGTGCATGAACGGGAAAACCATCCTCATCACCGGCTGCTCGTCGGGCATCGGGTATGACGCGGCGCGCAGTTTGCGCGCGCGAGGCTGGCGCGTGTTTGCCTCGTGCCGCAAGCAAGAGGATTGCGCGCGGCTTGCGGCGGAGGGCTTCGCCGCGCCGCGCATCGACTATGCCGATGAGGCGAGCATCACGCAGGGCGTGGCTGAGGTGCTCGATGCCACCGGCGGGCGGATTGACGCGCTCTTCAACAACGGGGCCTATGCCTGCCCCGGACTGGTCGAGGATCTGCCGCGCGGCGCGCTGCGCGAGATTTTCGAGACCAACGTGTTTGGCTGGCACGATCTGACGCGGCAGGTGATCCCGGCGATGCGCGCGCAAGGCCAAGGCCGGATCGTGCAGAATTCCTCGGTTCTGGGGCTGGTGGCGCTGGGCTGGCGCGGGGCCTATGTCAGCACCAAATTCGCCATCGAGGGGCTGACCGACACGTTGCGCATCGAGATGCGCGGCACCGGCATCGAGGTGAGCCTGATCGAGCCGGGCCCGGTGACGACGCGCATCCGCGAGAACGCGCGCGCGCCGTTCGAGCGCTGGATCGACTGGGAAAACGCGGCCCGCACCGACGAATATCGCACCCGGCTGCGGCCCCGGCTCTATGGCGAGTATAGCCGCGACCGGTTCGAGCTGCCGCCCTCGGCGGTGACCAAACGCCTCATCCACGCGCTCGAATCGCCGCGCCCCAAGGCGCGCTATTACGTCACCACGCCCACCTACCTGATGGGCACGTTGCGCCGCGTCCTGCCGACGCGCGCGCTTGACTGGCTGGTTGCGAAGGGCTGAGCGGCGCGGGGCGATTTTCCGTTTCGCTTTCGGGGCGCGCCGTCCTAGATACGCGGGTGGCATATTGCGAAGGGAGAGACCATGCTCACCGACCCTCTTTTCCTGCTGGTGGCGGCGGGCTGTCTGGTGACGGCGGCGATCCTCATCCGGGGTATTGCGAGTTTCGGCAAGGAAGGCGTCGAAAACGCCAAACGCGCCAACAAGTTCATGCGCTGGCGGCTCATCGCGCAATTCGTGGCGGTGGTGCTGATCCTCGTATTTGTCTATTTCCGCAGGCAGGGAGGCTGATTTCATGGTCGTGCTCAACAAGATATACACCCGTACCGGCGACGCGGGCGAGACCGCGCTCGGCAATGGCGCGCGGGTGGCCAAGCATTCGGACCGCGTAAGCGCCTATGGCACGGTGGACGAGTTGAACGCCACGCTGGGGCTGGCGCGGCTTTATGCGACGGGCGAGACCGACACGGCGCTGGCGCGCATCCAGAACGACCTGTTCGATCTGGGGGCCGATCTGTGCCGCCCGGACATGGCAAAGGATGCCGAGGCCGACTACACCCCGCTGCGCATGGTGGCGGCGCAGGTCGACCGGCTCGAAGCCGAGATCGACGCGATGAACGCCCATCTGGAGCCGCTGCGCAGCTTTATCCTGCCCGGCGGCAGCCCGCTCGCGGCGCATCTGCACCTCAGCCGCACCGTGGCACGCCGCGCCGAGCGGCTGGTGGTGGGGCTTGCCACGCTGGAAGAGGTCAACGAGGCGGCGGTGCGCTATCTCAACCGCGCCAGCGACTGGTTTTTCGTGGCAGCAAGAATGGCCAATGACTGCGGGCGCGCCGATGTGCTCTGGATACCGGGCGCGAACCGCTGACATATTCTGGCAAGGATCACGGACCAAAACCGCCAAAACGTGGCGTCGGCGGGACATGAGATGACGATTTTACCCTGTTTTCCGCCGCCCCCAATCGCTATCACAACGCGGGAGTTCATGGCCAACGGGCCGCTCAACACTGAAAGGGAGACCGTGCAATGAAGGTGCTCGTGCCTGTCAAGCGCGTGATTGATTACAACGTCAAGGTCCGCGTCAAGGCGGATGGTAGCGGTGTCGATCTCGCCAACGTCAAGATGTCGATGAACCCGTTCGACGAAATCGCCGTGGAAGAGGCGATTCGTCTGAAGGAGGCGGGCAAGGCCGAGGAGGTGATCGCCGTCTCCATCGGCGTGAAACAGGCGCAGGAAACGCTGCGCACGGCGCTGGCGATGGGCGCGGATCGGGCGATCCTCGTGATCGCAGCCGAGGATGTGCACAATGATATCGAGCCGCTGACCGTGGCCAAGATCCTTGCGAAAATCGTCGAGGAAGAGGCCCCCGGCCTCGTGCTTTGCGGCAAGCAGGCGATCGACAATGACATGAACGCCACCGGGCAGATGCTCTCGGCGCTCTTGGGCTGGTCGCAGGCCACCTTTGCCTCCAAGCTGGAGGTCGAGGACGGGCATGCGCTGGTCACCCGCGAGGTGGATGGCGGCTTGCAGACCATCAAGGTGACGATGCCCGCCATTGTCACGGTCGATCTGCGCCTGAATGAGCCGCGTTATGCGAGCCTTCCCAACATCATGAAGGCCAAGAAAAAGCCGCTGGATGAAAAGACGGCGGCCGATTACGGCGTCGATCCCAGCCCGCGGCTGGAGGTGCTCAAGACCGAAGAGCCGCCGACGCGCAAGGCCGGTGAAATCGTGGGCTCGGTGGACGAGCTTGTGGCGAAACTCAAGGAAGCGGGGGTCGTGTGATGGCTGTTCTTCTTCTTGCAGAAGTGACCGATGGCGAACTGAACCTCGACGCCACCTCCAAGGCGGTGACGGCGGCGGCAAGCCTTGGCGATGTGACCGTGCTCTGTGCCGGGGCGCAAGCTGCGGCGGCGGGCGAGGCGGCGGCCAAGATCGCCGGTGTGGGCAAGGTGCTGGTGGCCGAGGATGCCACGCTCGGGCACCGCCTGGCGGAACCGACGGCGGCGCTGATCGTGTCGCTTGCGGGGGATTACGATCATATCGTCGCGCCTGCCACCACGGATGCCAAGAACGTGCTGCCGCGCGTGGCGGCGCTGCTCGACGCGATGGTGATCTCGGATGTGTCGGGCGTCGTGGATGCCGAGACGTTCGAGCGCCCGATCTACGCGGGCAACGCGGTGCAGACGGTGAAATCGCGCGACGCGAAAAAGGTCGTGAGCTTTCGCACCTCGACCTTTGACGCGGCGGGCCAGCAGGCGGCCTGCGCCGTCGAGAGCATCGGCGCGGCAGCCAATCCGGGGCTTTCCGAATGGGTCGAGGACAAGGTGGCCGCGAGCGACCGGCCCGAGCTGACCTCGGCGGGGATCGTCGTGTCGGGCGGGCGCGGCGTTGGCAGCCAGGATGATTTCAAGCTCATCGAATCGCTGGCAGACAAGCTTGGCGCGGCGGTCGGCGCATCCCGCGCGGCGGTCGATTCGGGCTATGCGCCGAATGACTGGCAGGTGGGGCAGACCGGCAAGGTGGTGGCGCCCGATCTCTATGTCGCGGTGGGTATTTCCGGCGCGATCCAGCATCTTGCGGGCATGAAGGACAGCAAGGTGATCGTCGCGATCAACAAGGATGAAGAGGCACCGATTTTCCAGGTGGCCGATTATGGTCTGGTGGCCGACCTCTTCACCGCCGTGCCGGAGCTTGTTGAAAAGCTCTGATATCTCAGGGATTTGAGGAAGGGCCTGCGCGCGGCGCGGGCCCTTTTTCGTGGAGCAGGGGGCCAAGCACGGGGCGCAGAGCCTGCGCCACCTCGCGATGGGCGAGCGGGCCGGGCAGGGCGGCGGCGATCTCGGCCTGCGTGGGAGCAAAGCGCATCCCGAGCGTGCCTTGGGCGCGCGCCGCGCCCGAGATCACGGCCTGCACCGTCGCGGTGGCGTGGGGGGTTACGGCGTCGAGCATGGCGCGGCTGACAAAGGCCGGATCGTCATGCAGCGCGGCGCTGCCGGTGCCGAGGCCGGGCGCGTGATTGGCCAGCCATAACAGCACCACCGGCGGTGTCATGTCGTGCAAGAGCGCGGCCATGCGCGCCACCCAGGCCTCTTGCATCGCGGCGCGGACCTGCGCAAAGCGCGCGGGCGAGATTGCGATGAGGCCGCGCATAAGGTGGCGGGTGAAATGAAACTCGGTGAAA
Source organism: Roseovarius sp. MBR-78 (assembly GCF_040547535.1). Classification (NCBI taxonomy): domain Bacteria; kingdom Pseudomonadati; phylum Pseudomonadota; class Alphaproteobacteria; order Rhodobacterales; family Roseobacteraceae; genus Roseovarius; species Roseovarius sp. MBR-78. The sequence continues at coordinate 89,953 of NZ_JBEPPX010000002.1, read as the reverse complement.
TCCACCTCGGGGTAGAGATCGCGCAGCGGAGCCTCTGCGGCGACAAAGCGGTCATTGCGGCGCGGATGCACCCGATAGAAGGGATTGGAGAGGTTCATCGCGCAGGGCAGGTGCAGCACCACGGCGCGCGCGCCCTGCGCCATGCGCCGGAGGCCCGCATCACCGGTAAAGACATCCGGCCCGGCATTGGGCAGGCCCAGATTGACGCAGGTCGCGCCGAGGTCATGCCCGAGCAGCGCGGGCCAGGGCCGCGCGATGAAGCGGCCATAGGTTTCTGTGCCGCCCAGGCAGGCGACATAGCCGCGCCCGAGGTCGCGGCGCGGCCCGCGAAAGGCCAGCGTAGAGCCTGCATAATGCACAGGCTGATAGTTGAGGGGCCGCGGCCCCAAGCGTTCATAGGTCATCGGTCCCACCCGTTTTAACTCACCCGATCCCGAGCTTGCGCGATTCGCCTTTCCAATCTCCTAACCCTCGAATTCGCGCCATATTTTAGCGATCCCCGCCCCTTGCGGCCCGCCCCCGCCGGGGCCTATGCTGCGTCCGAGTTGAAAACAGGGGGCGGTGCATGGATATCCGTACAGTGGGCGTTGTGGGCGCAGGCCAGATGGGCAATGGCATCGCGCATGTGATGGCCATCGCGGGCTATGACGTGCTGCTCAACGATGTCAGCGCCGAGGCGCTGGAGAAGGCGGTGGCGCTCATCCGCAAGAATCTTGAGCGGCAGGTGAGCCGCGACAAGATCACCGCCGACGCGATGGAGGCGGCGCTGGCGCGGATCACCACGACGCAAGACCTGCCCACGCTCGGCAAGGCCGATCTCATCATCGAGAGCGCGACCGAGCGCGAGGATATCAAGCAAAAGATCTTCGACGCGCTGCTGCCGCATCTCGCCCCGCACACGATCCTGACCTCGAACACCTCGTCCATCTCGATCACACGGCTGGCAAGCCGCACCGACCGGCCCGAGAGGTTCATGGGCTTTCACTTCATGAACCCGGTGCCGGTGATGCAACTGGTGGAACTGATCCGGGGTATTGCCACCGACAAGCCCACGTTCGATACCTGCCTTGGCGTGGTCGAGAAACTGGGCAAGACGGCGGCGAGCGCCGAGGATTTCCCCGCCTTCATCGTCAACCGCATCCTCATGCCGATGATCAACGAGGCGGTCTATACGCTCTACGAGGGGGTGGGCAATGTGCGCTCCATCGACGAGTCGCTGAAACTTGGGGCCAATCACCCGATGGGGCCGCTGGCGCTGGCAGATTTCATCGGGCTGGATACCTGCCTTGCGATCATGAACGTGCTGCATGACGGGCTCGCGGATACGAAATACCGGCCCTGTCCGCTCTTGACGAAATATGTCGAGGCGGGCTGGCTCGGGCGCAAGAGCGGGCGGGGTTTCTACGATTATCGCGGCGAGGAGCCGGTGCCGACGCGGTAATGCCAGATGGTTGGTCGCTGACAGAGGCTTTCGGTGGGCTTGGCCCCGACCGATCAGCCAAAGACCGCCAGCCCGGCAAAGAGCGTGAGCGCCCCGCCGGTGATGGCGAGGATCACGTTGCGTGTGACATAGCCGATTGCCAGCGTCACGAGGGCAGCAACGAGGCGCGGCGCGTCGAGCGCGCCGCCCGTGGCCGCAGGCCACACCACCAGCGGCGCGACCAGCCCCGGCAGCACCGCCACCGCCGTATAGCGCAGGTGCCGCAACAGCCATTCGGGCAGGGGCCGGTTGCCCACCAGCCCGAGAAAGACGAAGCGCAGCGCGAAAGTGCCCGCACCCAGCGCCGCGATGAAGAGCCACAGGGCGGGACCGTCGATCATATGCGGCTTGCCTTGCGCCGCGCGAGCACCACCTCGGCCTGTGCGCCGGTCACCATGCCCGCGATCCCCGCCACCAGCAGCCCGAGATTATAGGGCAGCCATGCCAGCACCAGCGCCAGCGTCACCGAGGTGGCGGCGGCCACCACATGCGCGGGCGTGCGCAGCATCGGCCCGATCATCGCCAGAAACGTGATGGGCAGCGCGAAATCGAGCGGCAGGCCGCTGGGCACCGCGTTGCCCACAAGCGCGCCCACAAGCGTGAACGCATACCACATCGGGCAGATCGGCGTGACCACCCCGAAGAAATAGGCCATACGCTCGGGCACCGACCAATCGGGGCGGTCCTCGAACTTGACCGCCGCGCAGGCATAGCTTTGATCGACGGTGAAATAGGCGGCGATGGCACGCTGCCAGAGCGGGGCCGCGCCGAGGTAAGGCGTGAGCGAGGCCGAATACATCGCCATGCGCAGGTTGACCGCCAGCGCCGAGACAAGCGCGATGAGCGTCGGCGCGTTATCCGTGAGCAGTTGTAGCGCCGTGAATTGCGCCGCCCCCGCGATCACCAGCACCGAAAATGCCATGGTTTCCGCGATATGCAGCCCGGCTTCGGTGCCCACGACGCCAAAGAGCAGCGAGAACGGCACGATCACGAGGATGAAGGGCGCGCCGTCGCGCACACCTTGCCAATAGGGCGAATTGGTGGTTTGCCTTGGCACTGTCAGGGGCTCCGGGGTGGTTCGCGCCCTTGGCCTATCGGATGCAGGGAGGAGATGCAATTGACCGCTCGCGGTGATCTTTCGGACTATCTCATCGCGCCCGATCCCGGTGCCGCGCGCCTGACCCGCGCGGTCGAAGGCGTGGATCACGCGGGCCAACGCACCACGATCCGGGTGGTCGAGGAACGCCCGCTGACGATTTTCCTCAACGCGCAGGAGATCGTGACGGCGATGACCATCGGCGATTATCCGCAGTATCTGGCGCTGGGGTTCCTGCGCAACCAGGGGATGCTGGCCGAGGGCGAGGCGGTGTTGGGGGTGGAGTATGACGAGGAGCTTGAGACTGTCGTGGTGCGCACCGACGGGCAGACCAGCTATGAGGAAAAGCTGAAGAAAAAGACCCGCACCAGCGGTTGCGCTGTGGGCACGGTCTTTGGCGACATGATGGAGGGGCTGGAGGGGGTGCGCCTGCCGGAGGTGGAGGTCAAGACCTCGGACCTTTATGCGCTGGCCGCGCAGATCAACCGCACCCCGTCGCTTTATCTGGAGGCGGGGGCGATTCATGGCACGGTGCTGTGTCAGGGCGCGCGGCCTCTGGTTTATATGGAGGATGTCGGCCGCCATAATGCTGTGGACAAGATCGCGGGCTGGATGTTGAGCGAGGGCGTCAGCGCGGGGAACAAGACGCTTTACACCACCGGGCGGCTGACCTCGGAGATGGTGATCAAGACGGCGATGATGGGGATTCCGGTGCTGGCCTCACGCTCTGGCTTTACCGCCTGGGGGGTGGAGATCGCGCAGGCTGTGGGCTTGACGCTGATCGGGCGGATGCGGGGGCGGCGGTTCGTGTGCTTGGCTGGCGAAGAGCGGCTTTTACGCGACGCCGATCCCGACAGCGTGGCCGAGGAGGACGGCAAGCACCGCCGCAAGAGTGCCGAGGGATGAGTGCGCCACTCGGGGTGATCTTGGCCGGTGGTCAGGCCACGCGGATGGGGGGCGGTGACAAGGGGTTGCTGGCGCTTGGGGATGGCACGATCCTTGATCATGTGATTGCACGGCTGGCACCACAGGTCGGGGCGCTGGCGCTGAATGCCAATGGCGATGCGGCGCGGTTCGCGCGCTTTGGCCTGCCGGTGCTGCCCGATCCGATCCCCGGTTTCGCCGGGCCTTTGGTGGGCGTGCTTGTGGGGCTTGACTGGGCCGCCGGGCAGGGGGCCGGGGCCATCGTGACGGTCGCCGCCGACACGCCGTTTTTCCCGCGTGATCTGGTGCCGCGCCTTTACGAGGCGGCCGAGGGCATGGCGCATCCGCTGGTTTTGGCCGCTACGCCGCGCGGCGATGAGGAAACCCGCTCCATGAGCCGGGGCGGGCAGGTGCGCCATCCCACGTTCGGCCTCTGGCCGGTGGCGCTGCGCGATGATCTGCGCGCGGGCCTCATGGGGGGATTGCGCAAGGTGGTGATCTGGACGGAAAAACACGGCGGGCGCGAGGCGCTGTTCGATCAGCCGGACGCGTTTTTCAACGTCAACACGCCCGAGGATCTGGCCCTTGCGCGGCGGAGGGCGGGGGCATGAGGCTCTATGGTGTGACCGGTTGGAAGAACGCCGGCAAGACCGGGCTGATGGAGCGGCTGGTGGCCGAAATGGTGGCGCGCGGCCTGCGGGTCTCGACCGTCAAGCACGCGCATCACAGCTTTGACGTGGATCATCCGGGGCGCGACAGTTACCGCCACCGGCAGGCGGGGGCGGGCGAGGTGCTCCTGGCCTCGCGGCAGCGGGTGGCCTTGATGCGCGAGTTGCGCGGGCAGGAAGAACCCGCCTTGGCCGATCTGCTGGCGATGCTCGCGCCCTGCGATCTGGTGCTGATCGAGGGCTACAAGCGCGACCGCCACCCCAAGGTGGAGGCTTACCGCGCCGAGACCGGCAATGCGCTGATTGCGCCCGGTGATCCGACGATCCGCGCGGTGGCAAGCGATGCGGCGCTTGATCTGGATCGCCCGGTGTTCGATCTGAACGACACCGCCGCGATTGCCGATTTCATCCTGGGGGAGGTGGGGCTGTGACCGGATTTGACACGTTCGCCATGCTGGATTGGTCGAGCGGCAACGATACCGGGCCGCGCCCGCGCCGCGATGCGATCTGGCTCGGGCTGGTGCGCGGCGGGGTCGAGGAAAGCCCGCGTTACTTTCGCAACCGGGTGGAGGCCGAGGCGGCGCTGGCGGCGCTCATCGAGGCGGAATGCGCGGCGGGGCGGCGGTTGCTCATCGGGTGCGATTTCCCGTTCGGCTTCCCGGCGGGGTTCGCGCGGGGGTTGACCGGCTGCGACAATCCCTTTGCGGTGTGGGACTGGCTGGAGACGGTGATCGAGGACAGCCCGCGCGCCAATAACCGCTTTGACGTAGCGGGCGAGATCAATGGGCGGTTCCCCGGCCTGGGGCCGTTCTGGTTCAACGGGCTGAAACGCGAGATCGAGGGGCTGCCGCGCCGCGATACGCGCACGGGCCACGGGCTGCCCGACCGGCGGCGGGCGGATGCAGACGCGCCGGGGGCGTTCAGCGCCTGGCAGATGGGCGGCGCGGGGGCCGTGGGCGGGCAGGTTCTGATCGGGTTGCCGGTACTGAACCGCTTGCGCCGCTTGTTTTACGGGCAGGTCGCGGTCTGGCCGTTCGAGGTGTTGGACAAGCCGGTGGCACTGGTCGAGGCCTGGCCCGGCCTGATCAACCCGGTGGTGAAACGCGCCGAGGCGGCGGGCGGCATCCGCGACGCGCATCAGGTGCGCCTCATGGTGCGCGCCCTTGCCCGATTGAACCCGGCCACGCTTGCCGCCATGCTGGATGTGAGCGCGCCCGAGGAGGGCTGGATATTGGGCTTGGGACATGAGGAGGAGTTGATGGCCGCCTGCGAAGAGCCGCTGAGGCCGCCGCCCCTGCGCGACGATTGTTTTGCCCTGCCCGCCGGGGTGGACTGGACGCCGGTCGATGACGCGCTGGCGCTCTTGAGCGCGCGGCTGTCGCCCGTCGTGGGGCAGGAGCGGGTGGCGCTGGGCGCGGCGGCGGGGCGGGTGCTGACCGAGGCGCAGGTGGCGCGGCGCGCCAACCCGCCGCAGGCCAATTCGGCGGTGGATGGCTATGGCTTTGCCTTTGCGTCGCTGGGCGAGGGCGATCAGGTGCTGCCGCTGGTCGCGGGGCGGTCGGCGGCGGGGGTGCCGTTCCCCGGCGTGGTGCCCGAGGGCTATGCTGTGCGGGTGCTGACCGGGGCGGCGCTGCCCGAGGGGGTGGATACGGTGATCCTGCAAGAGGATGTGACGCTGGGAGAGGGGCGCATCGCCTTTCGCGGCGGGCTGAAGCGGGGCGCGAATACCCGGCGCGCGGGCGAGGATGTCGAGGCGGGGGCGGTCGTGCTGGAGGCGGGCCGCGTGCTGACGCCCGCCGATCTGGCGCTCTGCGCGGCGGTGGGGCTGGCGGAATTGCCGGTCTTCGCGCGCCTGCGGGTGGCGGTGCTCTCGACCGGGGACGAGGTGGTCGAGCCGGGCGAGGCGGCGCGCGAGGGGCAGATATACGACGCCAACCGGCCCATGCTGCTGGCGCTCTTGCGGCAGATGGGACACGAGGCGGTGGACCTTGGCCGGGTGGCGGATGATCGCGCCGCGCTGCGCGCGGTGCTGGACCGGGGGGCCGCGCAGGCGGATGCAATCCTGACCTCGGGGGGGGCCTCTTCGGGCGAGGAGGATCATGTTTCGGCGCTCTTGAATGAGGCGGGGGCGATGGCGGAGTGGCGTATTGCGCTCAAGCCGGGGCGGCCGCTGGCGCTTGGCATGTGGCGCGGCGTGCCGGTCTTTGGCCTGCCGGGCAACCCGGTGGCGGCGCTGGTCTGCACGCTCATTTTCGCGCGGCCCGCGATGGCGGTGCTGTCGGGGGCCGAATGGCGCGAACCGCAGGGCTTTGACGTGCCCGCCGCGTTCGAGAAGCGCAAGAAGCCGGGTCGACGCGAATACCTGCGCGCGCGGATCAGGGAGGGCCGGGTGGAGGTGTTCAACTCCGAGGGCTCGGGCCGGATCAGCGGGCTGAGCTGGGCCGAGGGGCTGGTCGAACTGCCAGACGGCGCGGCGGAGATCGCGCCGGGCGATGCGGTGCGCTATATCCCCTATGCGAGTTTCCTTTTGGCATGACGGCGCGGGTTCTGGTTCTGGGGGCGACCGGCACCATCGGGCGGGCGGTGGTGGCGGCGGCGCTGGCCGAGGGGCGGGGCGTCGATTGCCTGCTGCGTCCGCATCACGCAGGTGGCGGGCATGGGTCGCTCGAGGGGGCGGCGCTGCATTTCGGCACGGTGGCGCAGGCGCTTGACGCGGGGCGCGCGGGGGCGGTGATCTGCTGCATGGCCTCGCGCAGCGGTGCCCCGGCGGATGCCTGGGCGGTGGATCACGCGGCGACGGTCGACGCCATCGCGGCGGCGCAAGACCATGGCGCGCAATTCGTGCTTTTGTCGGCCATTTGCGTGCAGCGGCCCATGCTTGAATTTCAGCGCGCCAAGCTCGCGGCGGAGGCGGCGCTGGCCGCGTCGGGGCTGCGCTATTCCATCGTGCGCCCCACCGCCTATTTCAAATCGCTGTCGGGGCAGGTGGCGCGGCTGCGGGCGGGCAAGCCGTTTCTGCTCTTTGGCGACGGGCGCGGGACGGCGTGCAAGCCCATCTCGGACGGCGATTTGGCGCGTTACATGCTGGGCTGTCTCGACGATCCCGCGCGTGGCAACCGGGTGCTGCCCATCGGTGGGCCGGGGCCTGCGATCACGCCGCTGGAACAGGGTGCGATGCTCTTTGACGCTTTGGGGATGGAACCGCGCTATCGCCATGTGCCCTTGCGGCTGATGGACGGGATCGTGGGGGCGCTGGCCCTGGGGGGACGGCTCAGCGCGCGCCTCGCCGACAAGGCGGAACTGGCGCGGATCGGGCGCTATTACGCGACCGAGTCGATGCTGGTTCTAAACCCCGCGACCGGGCGCTATGACGCCGACGCCACGCCCGAGACGGGGGCCGAGACGCTGGCGGCTTTCTACGGGCGGCTGGCGCGGGGCGAGGCGGCTGTGGATCTCGGCGCGCATTCGGTGTTTTGACGGGGGGGCATGGGGCGCTGCCCCCGTCGCCGCAAGCGGCGACCCCCCCGGAGTATTTGACCCAAGAAGAAGCGGCGGATCAGCCCTCGGGCGGGCAGAGATGGATATGGGTGGCCCATGCCGCGCAACTTGCGGTGAGGGAGGCGGGCAGGGGCGCGTCGGTGAAGACGTGATCGACATCGCGCAGCGAGCCGATGCGCGCAGGCGCGTTGCGCTTGAATTTCGAGGCGTCGGCCACCAGCATCACCTCGCGTGAGCGGCGCAGGAGGGTCTGGCCCACCAGCACCTCCTGGATGTCGAAATCGAGCATGTCGCCATCCTCGTCGAGCGCCGAACAGCCGAGGATCGCGTGGTCGAACTTGAAATCCTCGATGGTGCGCGCGGTCAGGTGCCCCACCAGCCCGCTATCGGAGCGCCTGAGCGCGCCGCCTGCCAGCACGATTTCGCAATCGGCATTGGCCGAGAGGATCTGCGCGACGTTCATGTTGTTGGTCACCACCATCAGGTCGCGGTGATCGAGCAGCGCCTGCGCCACCGCCTCGGTGGTGGTGCCGATATCGAGAAACAGCGAACTGGCCTCGGGGATGGCTGCCGCGCAGGCGCGCCCGATGGCCGTCTTGGCAGGCTCGTTGAGGCGGCGGCGTTCCTCGTAGAGGATGTTGGTGACGCCCGAGGGCAGGATTGCGCCGCCATGAACGCGCTCGAGCTTTCCAGCGTTGGCCAATTCGGTGAGGTCGCGGCGGATGGTCTGGACGGTGACGTTGAAACGCTCGGCGAGCCCCTCGACCGTGACCTTGCCCTCGGCGCGGGCAATCTCGAGGATATCGGGTTGGCGAAAGGATTGCGACATGAGGCCCCTCAAATTTTTTTCGATTATGTTCGTTTTCGGGGGCGCTGCAAGAGCGTCGCGCAGCGGGATCATTTTCGCGTGAGGTTCGGGTTCGGGACATAAAAGAGCACAAACGAACATTCGTTATTGACTGATGGGGCGAAATTGTGGTTCGTTTGTTTTCACGCAGGGGAGGGCGTCTGAGTGGGGAAAGCCGAAAGCGATATCGTTGACCTGTTCGTCGTTGGTGGCGGGATCAATGGCTGCGGCATCGCGCGCGATGCGGCTGGGCGGGGTCTGTCGGTCATGCTTGCCGAGATGAACGATCTGGCCTCGGCTACTTCCTCGGCCTCGACCAAGCTCTTTCACGGCGGGCTGCGCTATCTGGAATATTTCGAAATACGGCTGGTGCGCGAGGCGCTGATCGAGCGCGAGACGCTGCTGCGCGCCATGCCGCATATCTCGTGGCCGATGCGGTTCGTGCTGCCTTATCACCGCGATATGCGCTTCGAGGGCGAAACGCCCACCTCGCGCATCCTGCGCGTAGTGATGCCGTGGATGAAGGGGCGGCGGCCTGCCTGGCTCATCCGGCTGGGGCTGTTTCTGTATGACCATCTGGGCGGGCGGGAGATACTGCCGGGCACGACCACGCTCGATCTGCGCGACGGGCCGGAGGGCGCGCCGCTCAAGGACAAGTTTGCCCGCGCGTTCGAGTATTCCGATTGCTGGATCGAGGATAGCCGCCTTGTGGTGCTGAACGCCCGCGATGCCGAGGCGCGTGGTGCGGTGATCCGCACGCGCACGCGGGTGGTGAGCGCCGAGCGCGAAGAGGGGCTGTGGCGGGTCACGATCGAGGCCGAGGGCGGCGCGCGCGAGGTGGTGCGCGCGCGCGCGCTTGTGAATGCCGGGGGGCCCTGGGTGGGCGATGTGATCACAGGGACGCTGCGGCTCAATTCGACCGAGGGCGTGCGGCTGGTGCGGGGCAGCCATATCGTGACGCGGCGGCTCTATGATCACGACAAGTGCTATTTCTTTCAGGGCGAGGATGGGCGCATCATCTTTGCCATTCCCTATGAGGGCGAGTTCACGCTCATTGGCACCACCGATGCCGAGCACGACTCCCCCGACCGGCGGCCCGAATGCACGCCCGAGGAGGCGGCCTATCTATGCCGCTTTGCCAGCGAGTATTTCAAGCGGCCCGTGACCGAGGCCGATATCGTCTGGAGCTATTCCGGCGTGCGCCCGCTTTATGATGACGGCGCGAAATCGGCGACGGCGGCGACGCGCGATTATGTGCTGTCGCTCGATGAGGCGGGCGCGCCGCTTTTGAATGTCTTTGGCGGCAAGATCACCACGTATCGGCGGCTGGCGGAATCGGCGCTGGCGCGGCTCGCGCCGCATTTCCCTCAGGCGCGCGGGGACTGGACAGCGGGTGTGGCGCTGCCGGGGGGGGACTTCGCCGTTGACGGGGTCGAGGCGCTGGTGGAGAGTTTGCAGGCGCGGTATCCGTTCCTTGCGCCGGGTCATGCGCGGCGGCTGGTGCGCGCCTACGGGACGGAGGCGGCAAAGGTGCTGGGCGACGCGCGTTCGGCGGGTGATCTGGGCCGCGATTTCGGCGCGACGCTGACCGAGGCGGAGGTGCGCTGGCAGATGGCGCATGAATATTCGGTCGAGGCGGCGGATGTGGTCTGGCGGCGCACGCGGTTGGGCCTCAGGATGACCGGCGAGGAGATTGCCGCGCTGGAGGACTGGATGCGCGCGGCGCGGGCACCTGCGGCGAATATGGGGAGGGCCGAGGCGTGACGCTGACACTTGAGGGCATATCGAAGGTCGTGGAGGGTGCGGTGCATATCCACCCGACCGACCTGACGCTGGCACCCGGCACGATGAACGTGCTGCTGGGGCCGACGCTCTCGGGCAAGACCTCGCTCATGCGGCTGATGGCGGGGCTGGATGTGCCCGCCTCGGGGCGCATCCTGTGGCAGGGGCAGGACGTGACCGGGATGCGCGTGCAGGATCGCGCGGTGGCGATGGTCTATCAGCAATTCATCAACTACCCGTCGATGAGCGTTTATGACAACATTGCCTCGCCCCTGCGGCTACAGGGTAAATCGAAGGCCGAGATCGACGCGGGCGTGCGGCAGACCGCCGAGATGCTCAAGCTCACCCCGATGCTGGAGCGCAAGCCGTTGGAGCTTTCGGGCGGGCAGCAGCAGCGGTGTGCGCTGGCGCGCGCGCTGGTGAAGGGGGCGGGGCTGGTGCTGCTGGACGAGCCGCTGGCCAATCTCGATTACAAGCTGCGCGAGGAATTGCGGCTGGAGATTCCACGTATCTTCGAGGAGTCGGGGGCGATCTTTGTCTATGCCACGACCGAGCCGGAGGAGGCGCTTTTGCTGGGCGGCAACACCGCGACGCTCTGGCAGGGGCGGGTGACGCAATTCGGGCCGACGCCCGAGGTGTATCGGCAGCCCAAGGACGCCACCACGGCGCGGATCTTCAGCGATCCGCCGATGAATTTCCTTTCCGTGACCAAGCTGGGCGACCGGATCGGCTTTGGCGACGGGCAGGAGGTGGCCGCACTCGGCACGCTGGCGGGGCTGGCCGATGGCGATTATCTGGCCGGGTTCCGGCCCAACCATCTGGAGATCGACCGCCCCGAGGGCCACGCGATGGAATTCGAGGCGCGGCTCAATGTGACCGAGATCACCGGCTCGGAGACCTTCGTGCATCTCGACCATCACGGCCAACGCTGGGTGGGCCTTATCCACGGGGTGCGCGATCTGGAACTGGGGGCGGTGCTGCGGGTCTGGCTCGATCCGGCGCATGTTTATATATTCGGCACCGATGGCGCGCTGGTGGCCCCTGCCGCCTATGCGCAGGCGGCCTGAGGGGGGACGATGGCAAGGATCACGCTCGACAATCTGGCGCATAGCTACCTGCCCAAGCCCGCGACCGACGAGGATTGGGCGCTCAAGCAGCTTGACCATGTCTGGGGCGATGGCGAGGCCTATGCGCTTCTGGGCGCGTCGGGCTGTGGCAAGTCCACGCTTCTGAATATCATTTCGGGGCTGGTGCAGCCGTCGCGCGGGCGCATCCTGTTCGATGATCAGGACGTGACCCATGCCGCGACTGCGGCGCGCAATATCGCGCAGGTGTTCCAGTTTCCGGTGGTCTACGACACCATGACGGTGCGCGAGAACCTTGCCTTTCCGCTGCGCAATCGCGGGGCGGAGGCGGGCTATATCGCCGCGCGGGTGCAGGCGATTGCCGCGATGATCGGCATGGAGGCAGAGCTTGACCACAAGGCGCGGGGGCTGACGGCGGATGCAAAGCAGAAGATCAGCCTCGGTCGTGGCATGGTGCGTGAGGATGTCAACGCGCTCTTGTTCGATGAGCCGCTGACGGTGATCGACCCGCATATGAAATGGGAGCTGCGCACGCAGTTGAAGGCGCTGCACCACCAGTTCGGGCACACGATGATCTATGTCACGCATGACCAGACAGAGGCGCTCACATTCGCCGACAAGGTGGTGGTGATGCACGAGGGCCGCGTGGTGCAGGTGGGCACGCCCGAGGAATTGTTCGAGCGGCCCGCGCATACCTTTGTGGGCTATTTCATCGGGTCGCCGGGGATGAACCTGATGGAGGCCGAGGTGGCGGGGACGGTGGCGCGCGTCGCGGGCCACGAGGTGGCGCTTGGCGCGGTCTATGATGCGCCCGGCGGTCGGGTGCAGATCGGGGTGCGGCCCGAATTCGTGCGGCTGGGGGCCGAGGGGCTGCCGGTGACGGTGGAGCGGATTGAGGATGTAGGCCGTCACCGCATCGCGCGCTGCACGTTTCATGGCGTGGCCCTCAACGCGATCCTGCCCGAGGGTATGGCCCTGCCCGCAGGCGAGGTGCGCGCGCGGTTTGAGGCGGGGGCGGTCAGCGTCTATGCCGATGACTGGCGCGTGACGCCGAAGGGTGCAAACGGGGAGGCCGCGTGATGGACAAGACGACCAACCAAAAGGCATGGTTTCTCGTGCTGCCGGTGCTGCTTCTGGTGGCGTTTTCCGCCGTCATCCCGCTGATGACCGTGGTCAACTATTCGGTGCAGGACACGTTCGGCCAGAATGAATTCTTCTGGGCGGGGCTTGAATGGTTCGAGCAGGTGCTGAGCGATGACCGCATGTGGAACGCGCTGCGCCGTCAGGTGATCTTTTCCGCGATCATCCTCGCCATCGAGGTGCCGTTGGGCGTGCTCATCGCGCTCAACATGCCCAAGCGCGGCATCTGGGTCTCGGTCTGTCTGGTGCTGATGTCGCTGCCGCTGCTGATCCCGTGGAACGTGGTGGGCACGATCTGGCAGATTTTCGGCCGCGTCGATATCGGCCTTCTGGGTCATACGCTTGCCGCTTTGGGGATCGACTACAACTATACGCAGAACACGTTCGACGCCTGGGTGACGCTCATCGTGATGGATGTCTGGCACTGGACCTCGCTGGTGGCGCTTCTGGCCTATGCCGGCCTCAAATCCATCCCCGACGCCTATTATCAGGCCGCGCGCATAGATCAGGCGAGCCGCTGGGCGGTGTTCCGGTTCATCGAGTTGCCGAAGATGATGGGGGTGCTGATGATCGCCATTCTGTTGCGTTTCATGGACAGTTTCATGATCTATACAGAGCCTTTCGTGGTCACCGGCGGCGGCCCCGGCAATGCCACCACGTTCCTGTCGATCGACCTTGTGAAAATGGCGCTGGGGCAGTTCGACCTTGGCCCGGCGGCGGCCTTCTCGATCATGTATTTTCTGGTGATCCTGCTGGTCAGCTGGGTATTCTACACGGTGATGACCAACCTTGATAAGCGGGAGGGCAAGTGATGGCATCGCGTCCGCGCATCAACTGGGTGATGAGCCTGTATCTCCTGTTCCTCATGCTGCCGATCTACTGGCTGCTGAACATGAGCCTTAAGACCAATACCGAGATCCTCAACGCCTTTACCCTCTGGCCCGACGATCTCACGCTCGACAATTACCGCACCATCCTGAGCGATCCGGCCTGGTATATGGGCTATGTCAACTCGATCATCTATGTGACGATGAACACGGTGCTGTCGGTCGCCGTGGCGCTGCCTGCGGCCTATGCGTTTTCGCGCTACCGCTTCCTGGGCGACAAGCACCTGTTTTTCTGGCTGCTCACGAACCGCATGGCCCCGCCCGCCGTGTTCGCGCTGCCGTTCTTTCAGCTTTATTCCTCGGTGGGGCTCTTTGACACGCATATCGCCGTGGCGCTGGCGCATACGCTTTTCAACGTGCCGCTGGCGGTGTGGATTCTGGAAGGATTCATGCGCGGGGTGCCCAAGGAAATCGACGAGACCGCCTATATCGATGGCTATTCCTTCGGGCATTTCTTCGTCAAGATTTTCACCCCGCTGATCGCGAGTGGAATCGGCGTGGCGGCGTTCTTCTGCTTTATGTTCTCATGGGTGGAACTGTTGCTGTCGCGCACCCTGACGACGGTCGACGCCAAGCCGATTGCCGCGATCATGACCCGCACACAAGGGGCGGCAGGCATCGACTGGGGGGTGCTCGCGGCGGCGGGGGTGCTGACGATCGTGCCAGGGGCCTTGGTGATTTACTTTGTGCGCAATTATATTGCCAAGGGTTTCGCGTTGGGGAGGGTGTGATGTTGAGAATTATAAAGGCTTTCGCGTTCATTGCCTTGCAATTTCCCAGCACTGTTCTTGCTTTCGACGATGCGGCGATTGTCAAGCAATGCAATGATGAGTGGGGAGATGACTTTGCGATGGTAAGGTATTGTCGCGAGCAACAGAGGAAAGCCGGACAAGCATACGATAATTTCAAAGATCAAGCCAAAACGAACGAAACAGCTTCGACCATTCTGGGGCATTGCGAAAGTGAGTGGCGCAAAGATTATTCTATGGTGGTTTACTGCATAGAGCAGCAATCATCGGCGCTTCAGTCATTGTCGGCTCATGCCGATGATGTTCCTTCTGACATCCAAGAAAAAATCAAATCTAAATGTTCTGTCGAGTGGGGCATCGACTTTTCGATGATTGCTTATTGTGTGCAGCAACAAACTAAAGCGTGGAGGAGTTTGCAGTAATGGCATGGATGGCATGGACATGGCCGACGGCGATCTTCTTCATGGTGATCGCGGGGCTGCTCATCACCTTCACGGTGCTGGCGATAAAATTTCCCGAGACCCCGCGCCTAGGCGTGCTACGCATCGAGACGACGCGGGGGGATCGGCTCTTCATCACGCTTCTGGGTTCGGCCTTCATCAACCTGGCCTGGCTCGGACTTGTCGGCGCGAGCCAGCCTTTCGCGCTGATCGTCTGCCTGATCTACGCCGCAGCGGTGTTTCGCTGGGTGTAGGGGCATAAAAAACCTGAGAGTTCATAAGGGAGGACAACATGAACCTGAGATTGACAACCACCACCGCGATGGTCTCGCTCGGCCTGATGGCCGCGCCCGCCTTCGCGGATATGGAGGCCGCGCGCGCGTTTCTCGACAACGAGATCGCGGGCCTGTCGGTGCTGAGCCGCGCCGATCAGGAGGCGGAGATGCAATTCTTCATCGACGCCGCCAAGCCCTATCAGGGCATGGAGATCAAGGTGGTATCGGAGACCATCGCGACCCATGAATACGAGAGCCAGGTATTGGCCCCCGCGTTCACCGCGATCACCGGGATCCAGCTGACCCATGACCTCATCGGCGAAGGCGACGTGGTCGAAAAGCTGCAAACGCAGATGCAATCGGGCCAGAATATCTATGACGCCTATGTCAACGATTCCGACCTGATCGGCACGCATTGGCGCTATCAGCAGGTGCGCAACCTGACCGACTGGATGGCGGGCGAGGGGGCGGATGTGACCAACCCCATGCTCGATGTGGATGATTTCATCGGCACGTCGTTTACCACCGGGCCGGATGGCAAGCTCTACCAATTGCCGACGCAGCAATTCGCCAACCTCTACTGGTTCCGCTACGACTGGTTCAACGACGAGAAGAACAAGGCCGATTTCAAGGCCAAGTATGGCTATGACCTCGGCGTGCCGGTCAACTGGTCGGCCTATGAGGATATCGCCGAATTCTTTACCGGGCGCGACCTCAGCCATCTCGATGTCGAGGGCGAAGTCTTTGGCAACATGGACTATGGCAAGAAAGACCCCAGCCTTGGCTGGCGTTACACCGATGCCTGGATGTCCATGGCTGGCATGGGCGATGTGGGTGAACCCAACGGCCTGCCGGTCGATGAATGGGGCATCCGCGTGAACGAGAACTCGCAGCCCGTCGGCTCCTGCGTTGCACGCGGCGGGGCAACGAACGCGCCCGCGGCGGTCTATGCCGTGACCAAGGCGATCAACTGGCTTCAGAAATACTCGCCCCCCGCGGCCGCCGGCATGACCTTCTCGGAGGCAGGCCCGATCCCCGCGCAAGGCAACGTGGCGCAGCAGATGTTCTGGTATACCGCGTTCACGGCGGCGACGGTCAAGCCCGACCTGCCGGTGATGAACGCGGATGGCACGCCGAAATGGCGCATGGCCCCCTCGCCGCATGGCGTCTACTGGAAAGAGGGCCAGAAAATCGGCTATCAGGATGCGGGGTCCTGGACGCTGATGAAATCCACCCCGGTGGACCGCGCCAAGGCCGCGTGGCTCTATGCCCAATTCGTGGTGTCCAAGACCGTCGATCTGAAGAAATCGGATGTCGGCCTGACCTTCATCCGCGAATCGACCATCAACGCGGATCACTTCACCGAGCGCGCCGACAAGCTCGGCGGGTTGATCGAGTTCTACCGCTCGCCCGCGCGGGTGGCCTGGTCGCCCACCGGCACCAACGTGCCGGATTACCCGAAGCTGGCGCAGCTTTGGTGGCAGAATATCGGCGACGCCATGTCGGGGGCCAAGACCCCGCAAGAGGCGCTCGATGCGCTTTGCGCCGATCAGGAGCGGGTGCTGGAGCGGCTTGAGCGCGCAGGCGTGCAAGGCGATATCGGCCCGAAGCTGAACGAGGAGCGCGACGCCGAGTATTGGTTCGGCCAGCCCGGCGCGCCCTATGCCAAGCTTGCCAACGAGGACGAGGAGCCGGTGACCGTCTCTTATGACGAGCTAATCAAGTCCTGGCAGTAACGACATGCACCGGGGCGCGTGGTGCGCGCCCCGGTGGCAAGCGTCATCCTTGGGTCACGCCCTCGGATGACTTGCGAATAAAACGGACCATCCCCATGACCTATATCCTCGCCATCGACCAAGGCACCACGTCGAGCCGGGCGATCCTCTTTGACGCCGCCATGCGGCCTGTCACGTCCGCGCAGGAGGAATTCCCGCAGCATTACCCCGATTCTGGCTGGGTCGAGCATGAGGCGGATGACCTTTGGTCCACCACCGCCGCCACCTGCCGCGCCGCCATCGAAAAGGCGGGGATCACCGGCGCGGATGTGGCCGCCATCGGCATCACCAACCAGCGCGAGACCACGGTGGTCTGGGACCGCCACACCGGCCGCGCGATCCATCGCGCCATCGTCTGGCAGGACCGGCGCACCGCCGAGACCTGTGCGCGTTTGCGCGCCGAGGGGCAAGAGCCGATGGTCAACGCCCGCACCGGGCTGTTGCTCGATCCGTATTTCTCGGGGACCAAGCTGGCCTATATCCTCGACCACGTGGAGGGCGCACGCGAGAAGGCACGCGCGGGCGATCTGCTCTTCGGGACGGTGGATTGCTTTCTCATATGGAAGCTGACGGGGGGTCGCGTTCACGCCACCGACGCCACCAATGCCGCGCGCACGCTGCTTTATGACATCCGCAAGGGACGGTGGAGCGCGACGATCTGCGATCTTCTGGACATCCCCATGCAGATGCTGCCCGATGTGCGTGACAGTGCCGATGATTACGGGGTGACGCGCGCCGATCTGTTCGGGCGCGAAATCCCAATCCTGGGCGTTGCGGGCGATCAGCAGGCGGCGACCGTGGGGCAAGCCTGTTTTCAGCCCGGAATGCTCAAATCCACCTATGGCACCGGCTGTTTTGCGCTGCTCAACACGGGCAACGAGCCGGTGGTGTCGCAAAACCGGCTGCTGACAACCATCGCCTATCAACTGGACGGCACGCCCACCTATGCGCTCGAAGGCTCGATCTTTGTCGCGGGCGCGGTGGTGCAATGGCTGCGCGACGGGTTGGGCCTCATCCGCGAGGCGCGCGAGACGCAGCCGCTGGCGGACCGGGCCGACCCGCATCAGGAGGTGATCCTGGTGCCCGCCTTTACCGGGCTGGGCGCGCCCTATTGGCGGCCCGAATGCCGGGGCGCGATTTATGGCCTGACGCGGGGCACGGGGCCTGCGGAACTGGCGCGCGCGGCGCTGGAAAGCGTGGGGTTCCAGACCCGCGACCTGCTCGAGGCGATGCGCGCCGACTGGGCGGGGCATGGGGTGGATGCGGTGCTGCGGGTGGACGGCGGCATGAGCGCGAGCGATTGGACCATGCAATTCCTCGCCGATATTCTCGACGCGCCGGTGGACCGCCCGGAGGTGCTTGAGACGACGGCGCTTGGCGCGGCCTGGCTTGCCGGGATGCGCGCGGGGATTTATCCGGGGCAGGCGGAGTTTGCGGCGGGCTGGGCGCTGGAGCGGCGGTTCGAGCCGGCGATGGCCGAGGCCGAGCGCGCGCGCCGCTGCGCGGCATGGGGGCGGGCGGTCACGGCAACGCTATCGGTCTGAGCGACCGTTGTGGCGCGCGCGGCTTCGCTCTAGGCTTTGCCCAAAACCCGAGGAGCCGCCATGCCAGAGCCGATCAGCGTCATCATCCCCGCCCGCAACGAGGCCGAAACCATCGCGGCGGTGGTCGCCACCATGCGCGCCATGGATCACGTGGCCGAGGTGGTGGTGATCGACAACGCGTCAGATGACGGAACGGGCGAGGTTGCGCGCAAGGCGGGGGCGCGCGTGGTGCAGGAGGTGCTACGCGGCATGGGCCACGCGGTGCGCCGGGGCGTGGCTGCGGCGCGGCATGACTGGGTGATGAAGGTCGATGCCGATCTGGGGCGGTTCGATACCGCGCTTTTTGCCCGCATGACCGAGGCGCGCGCACCCGGTGTGGGGCTGGTCAAGGGGGCGTGGAACGATCCCCACGATCCGATGCCGATGACGCGGCTTCTGGTGGCGCCTGCGCTGCGGCTGATGTTTCCGGGGCTGGGGGGGCTGCGCGCGCCCAATACCGGGATTTACCTGTTTGACCGGGCGCTGATCGCGCATGACCGGCTGGTGGGGGATTACGCCGTCGATCTCGACGTGATGCTGCGGGTTCATGCCGCAGGCGCAGGGGTGGCCGAGGTCGATATCGGGCGCATCGTGCATGACCGCCGCGATCCGGGCCATTACGCCCGCATGGCCGAGGAACTGCTGGCATTCTTTCTGTCGCGGCAGCCGCTGGGGCTGGTGGAGGAACTGGTGGTGATCGCCGGGACCGAGGCCGAGGCGGTGCACCATGCCGGGGCCACGATGGCGGGCAAGCTCATTTCGGGGGCGCGGGTGACGCTCTACCTGGGGCAGGGGGGCGAGGCGCTCGACGCGGTGTTCGCGGGGTTTCCGACATGGGCGCGCGCGCCGCTCTCGGGGGCGGCGGGGCACGCGCCCCATGCCAATGCCACGCGGCTGCGGGTGATCGCATCTCCCGGTGCCCCGCCTTGCGGCCTTGCCGCCCCCGTGCCGGTGGAGGTCTGGGACATGCCCGGCGCGGCGGATTTCGCCGCCGATACCGGGGTTGCGACCGGGGCGGGGGCGGGGCTCAAGCAGGCGGCGCTGGAGCGGCTGGGACTGCCCGCCACGCATCACCCGCGCGAGGTGTTCCGGGTGGCAGGCGGGGCGTGACGGGGGAGGCGTAGGGTGAATGATGCCCCACCGATGCGAGGTGGCGCGGGGCAAGATGCCTGATGCCGAGCGAGGGCCCGACCGCCGGGTGGGCGCTGCAACGGTTGTAGAATGCGCTTTATGGTGCCAAATACTTGAACGATTATGCGGATTGCACCGTTGCAAAAGCGCCCGCCCGAGGGGGCGGTCGGGCGCTCGCGCGGCGGCGCGCCAAAGCGCGCCTTTGTTCCGCGCGGGGGAAGGTGTCAACGGCAGTATGGTGGAGATGAGAGGGTAGTGTGGGTGTCACCCCACCGATGCGGGGCGGCGCGGGGGATGGTGCGTTTGCACCCACCCTACGGGTGCTTCATCTTACTAATGTCATGTTTTTTAATCTCCGTAAAATGGATTGAGAAACCGTATTACGTGAGTCGGTTTGTATTCTTTTTCATAGGCATCGAATTTTGCTTTTCTGTGTCCTTTCATGCTTCTGTTTTCTATCTGTAATCTTATCAAATAATCAGGTTTAATATAGTTTTTAGCAAGCCATCGAAACGAAAATATACCATCAACAATTATTCCCTCGTTTTTCTCAATCTTGGCCCTAACGGTTTCAAGTAGACACACGTGATATTCGAGTTTTTTGTTGCCTTCAAAATAATCATCCATATGAATGCAGGAAATACCTAACACCAGTCCAAGATATCTGGAAAGCACTGATTTCCCGACGCCATAACGGCCATCAACAGCAATGATCTGTCTAACTATTCCAGATTCTCCCTTCGGCATACCTTGGATTATATCACCAACTTCTTCAGCAAATTCAGGCCCCAAATAAGCACCAGTGTTTTTCATAGCCAATTTCACCTCCCCCGCCGCTTCACATTCCCCCCGCGCTGCCCCGGCCGCCCCGCCGTTGACCGCCCGCGCCCCTTGACCGCCTCGGCGCTTGCGGCCTCGACCGCCGATTGGCGCGCCAGGGGATCGTCCGCCACCATCAGATCGACCGCTTCCAGCCGCTTGACCTCGTCCCTCAACCGCGCCGCCTCCTCGAACTCCAGGTTCTCGGCGGCCTTGCGCATGTCCGCGCGCAAGCCCTCCAGCACCGCTTGCAGGTTCGCGCCTGCCAAGGGCTTATCGACCTTCGCAGTCACGCGGTTCATGTCCACGTCGCCCTTGTAGAGCCCTTGCAGCACGTCATCGACGTTCTTCTTGATCGTCGCCGGGGTGATGCCGTGCTCCTCGTTATAGGCGATCTGTTTGGCGCGGCGGCGGTCGGTCTCGCCAATCGCGCGCTCCATCGAGCCGGTGATGCGGTCGGCATACATGATCACGCGGCCCTCGGCATTGCGCGCCGCCCGCCCGATGGTCTGGATGAGCGAGGTTTCCGAGCGCAGAAACCCCTCCTTGTCCGCGTCCAGAATGGCCACCAGCCCGCATTCGGGGATATCCAGCCCCTCTCGCAACAGGTTGATGCCGATGAGCACGTCGAAGGCCCCAAGCCGCAGGTCGCGCAGGATCTCGATCCGCTCGATCGTGTCGATATCGCTATGCATGTAGCGCACGCGGATGCCCTGTTCGTGCAGGTATTCGGTTAGATCCTCGGCCATGCGCTTGGTGAGCGTCGTCACAAGGATGCGGTAACCCTCTGCCGCCACGCGGCGCACCTCGTCCAAGAGGTCATCCACCTGCGTCTCGACGGGCCGGATCTCGATCGCGGGATCAATCAGGCCGGTGGGGCGGATCACCTGTTCGGTGAAGACGCCGCCGGTCTGCTCCATCTCCCATTTGGCGGGGGTGGCGGAGACGAACACGCTCTGAGGGCGCATCGCGTCCCACTCCTCGAACTTGAGCGGGCGATTGTCCATGCAGGACGGCAGGCGAAACCCGTGCTCGGCCAGCGTGAACTTGCGCCGGTAGTCGCCGCGATACATGCCGCCGATCTGCGGCACCGAGACATGGCTTTCATCGGCGAAGACGATGGCATTGTCGGGGGTGAACTCGAACAGGGTGGGGGGCGGCTCACCCGGCGCGCGGCCCGTCAGATAGCGCGAATAATTCTCGATCCCGTTACATACGCCGGTGGCCTCCAGCATCTCGATATCGAAATTGGTGCGCTGTTCCAGCCGCTGCGCCTCCAGCAATTTGCCCTCGCCCACCAACTGATCGAGCCGCTGGCGCAGCTCGCGCTTGATGCCGATGACGGCCTGCTGCATCGTCGGTTTGGGCGTGACGTAATGCGAATTGGCATAGACGCGGATCTTGTCGAATGTATCGGTCTTCTCGCCGGTGAGCGGGTCGAACTCGGTGATGCTTTCCAATTCGTCGCCGAAGAACGACAGCCGCCAGGCGCGATCCTCAAGGTGGGCGGGGAAGATTTCGAGACTGTCGCCGCGCACGCGAAAGCTGCCGCGCTGGAATGCCTGATCGTTGCGGCGATACGCCTGCGCCACCAGATCGGCCATGATCTGGCGCTGGTCATAGCTGTCGCCCACCTTCAGGTCCTGCGTCATCGCGCCATAGGTTTCGACGCTGCCGATGCCGTAGATGCACGAGACCGAGGCGACGATGATCACGTCATCGCGTTCCAGCAGCGCGCGGGTGGCGGAATGGCGCATCCGGTCGATCTGTTCGTTGATTTGGGATTCCTTCTCGATGAAGGTATCGGAGCGCGCAACGTAAGCTTCGGGCTGGTAATAATCGTAGTAGCTGACGAAATATTCCACCGCGTTTTCGGGGAAAAAACCCTTGAACTCGCCATATAACTGCGCCGCCAGCGTCTTGTTGGGGGCAAGGATGATGGCGGGGCGCTGGGTTTCCTCGATCACCTTGGCCATGGTGAATGTCTTGCCGGTGCCGGTCGCGCCCAACAGCACCTGATCGCGCTCGCCCGCGATCACCCCCTCGCTCAACTCGGCAATCGCCGTGGGCTGGTCGCCGGCGGGCTGAAACTCGGTGTGCATTACAAAGCGCTTGCCGCCCTCGAGCTTTTCGCGCGTGGCAATGTCAGGCGCGGGATTGGCAAGGACGGGGGGCGTCTTGTCGGAATGGGCGTAGGGCATCGGGCCTCCTTTGCTGCCAAAGGATGGGGCTTTTTCCGCCCCGTGCAAGGCCATTCTGCGCGCGCTGGCCCCGCGTCAGGCGGCGGCAGACAGGCGCAGCCGGTTGTCGCGCGCGGCCCCTGCCAGCGGCGTGATGGCGGCGAGCATGATCTGGTCAAGGCGCTGCCCTGCAAGGGCGGCGCTTTGCGCATCGGCGGCGGCGCCGATCAGGGCGGGGGCCTTCTCGGCGATCATGCGGTGGGCCTCGTCGCGCGCGACCGGCCAGAGACCGACCATCCCGGCCAGACGCAGGGTGACGACCATCTGAGCCTCGGCAAAAAGCTGAAAGCTGGGGGCGATGAGATTGCTCAGGTGGATATGGGATAACGGGTGCATGGCTTGTGACTCCTTTCAAGGATCGCCCCCCGTGTAGCACGGATTTATGCTGCGGCGCAGCATTTCTTTTGCTCGGCGGAGCGCGGGCAGGAAGGGGCACCCCGACGCCATGCCCGCCACGCCGGGCCTTACCGGGCCTGAGCGCGGCTCGATGCGGCACAGGCAAGACAACTTTCGCGGGGGTCGGGCGCTGCGCCGCAGGCAGTTTCAACCGTGAAATAGTAAAATTATTTACAAAGTAATTTTGGGAAAAGTTCAAAAATTCACAATATTTCTGCATGGAAAGACCTACTAGTTAATTTTTGACGGATTTTAGTGTATCCACCGCCCTAGGAGAGGCTCTGCCGCGCAATCTTGCGCCGGCATACAAGGGATGGAGGACTACCCGTCATGGACGAGAAAGTAACTGCCGTTGCGTCAAGCGGATTTCATATCGATGCGGATGCCTATGCGCGGATGTATGACGACTCGATTCGCGACCCCGAGGGGTTCTGGCGCGAGCATGGCAAGCGGGTTGACTGGATCAAGCCCTATACCAAGGTGAAAAACACCTCGTTCGCTTATGATGACGTGTCGATCAAATGGTTTGAGGATGGCACGCTCAACGTCGCGGCCAACTGTATCGACCGGCATCTGGCCACGCGCGGCGACCAGACCGCGATCATCTGGGAACCGGATGAGCCGACGGACGAGGCGCTGCACATCACCTATCGCGAGTTGCACGCGCAGACCTGCCGCATGGCCAATGTGCTGAAATCGCTTGGCATCGGGCGCGGCGACCGCGTCGTGATCTACCTGCCGATGATCCCCGAGGCGGCCTATGCGATGCTGGCCTGCGCGCGGATCGGCGCGATCCATTCCATCGTTTTCGCGGGCTTTTCGCCCGATGCTCTGGGCGCCCGCGTAAACGGTTGCGACGCCAAGCTGGTCATCACCGCCGATCACGCCCCGCGCGGGGGCCGCGCGACCAAATTGAAAGACAACGTCAACCAGGCGCTGCTGCACGACACCGACGATGTAAAATGCCTCGTGGTCAAGCGCACCGGCGCTCAGGTGGCGTGGCGGCATGATCTCGATTTCTGGTGGCATGAAGAGGCCGAGAAGGTCAGCGCCGACTGCCCGCCCGAGGAAATGGGTGCCGAAGACCCGCTTTTCATCCTCTACACGTCTGGGTCCACCGGCATGCCCAAGGGTGTGGTGCATACCAGCGGCGGCTATCTGGTCTACGCGTCGATGACGCATGAATATATTTTCGACTATCACGAGGGCGATATCTACTGGTGCACCGCCGATGTGGGCTGGGTCACCGGCCACAGCTATATCGTTTACGGGCCGCTGGCCAATGGCGCGACCACGCTGATGTTCGAGGGCGTGCCGACCTACCCGGATGCGGGCCGTTTCTGGCAGGTCTGCGAAAAGCACAAGGTGACGCAGTTCTACACCGCCCCCACCGCCATTCGCGCGCTGATGGGCAAGGGCACCGCGCCTGTCGAGGGAAGCGACCTCAGCAGCCTGCGCCTGCTCGGCTCGGTCGGTGAGCCGATCAACCCCGAGGCGTGGAACTGGTATAACGAGAACGTCGGCAAAGGCCGCTGCCCTATCGTTGATACATGGTGGCAAACCGAAACCGGCGGCATCCTGATCACCCCGCTGCCCGGTGTCGTGACCGAACCGAAGCCCGGTTCTGCCACCAAGCCGTTTTTCGGGGTTCAACCCGTGGTGCTCGACGATCAAGGCAACGAGCTGGAGGGCGAGACCACCGGCGTGCTGGCGATCAAGGATAGCTGGCCGGGTCAGATGCGCACCGTCTGGGGCGATCATGCGCGGTTCGTGTCGACCTATTTCGAGATGTTCAAGGGCTACTATTTCTCGGGCGATGGCTGCCGCCGCGACGCGGATGGCGATTACTGGATCACGGGGCGCGTTGACGATGTGATCAACGTCTCGGGCCACCGGATGGGCACGGCCGAGGTTGAATCGGCGCTGGTGGCCCATGCCACCGTGTCCGAGGCCGCGGTGGTTGGTTATCCGCACGACATCAAGGGGCAGGGCATCTATTGCTACGTCACCCTGATGGACGGGGTTACGGCGACGGATGATCTGCGCACCGAGCTTGCCAACTGGGTGCGTCAGGAAATCGGCCCGATTGCCAAACCGGACGTGATCCAATGGGCGCCGGGCCTGCCGAAAACCCGTTCCGGCAAGATCATGCGCCGCATCCTGCGCAAGATCGCCGAGAATGATTTCGACAGCCTTGGCGATACCTCGACGCTGGCCGATCCGTCGGTGGTGGAGGATCTCATCGCCAACCGTGCGGGCGCCTGAGGGGGGACCGGATCATGATGGACGGAACCGACCAAAAAGCCGCCAATCTTGTCCTGCTCGGGCCGCCGGGTGCGGGCAAGGGCACGCAGGCGCGGATGCTGGAAGAGAGCTTTGGCCTTGTGCAGCTCTCTACCGGCGACCTGCTGCGCGCCGCCGTCAAGGCGGGCACCGAGGCGGGGCGTCAGGCCAAGGCAGTGATGGAGGCGGGCGATCTTGTCTCCGACGAGATCGTCATCGCTATCCTGCGCGACCGGCTGGGCGAACCTGATTGCGCCAAGGGCGTGATCCTTGACGGGTTCCCGCGCACCACGGGGCAGGCCGAGGCGCTGGATCGGCTGATGACCGAGACGGGGCAGGGCATTACTGCCGCGATCAGCCTTGAGGTGGATGACAACGCGATGGTTGCCCGCATTTCCGGGCGCTACACCTGCGCGGGCTGCGGCGAGGGGTATCACGATACGTTCAAGACCCCCGCCACCCCCGGCACCTGTGACAAATGCGGCGGCACCGAAATGACCCGCCGCGCCGATGACAACGCCGAGACGGTGGAACAACGCCTGCGCGCCTATCACGCGCAGACCGCGCCGCTCATTGATTACTACGACGGCAAGGGCGTGCTCGCCCGCGTCGATGCGATGGCCGATATCGACACCGTCGCACAAGAGCTGAACACGATCGTCGCACAGGCGGTCGCGTAAGGGAAAGCCCGCGCCGGGATGGTCCCGCGCGGGCAGGAGGAAACCTGTCAAAAGGGAGGACACGCTTTGTCCGACAAGGAAGCAGCCACGGCATATTGGAAAACCAATGTGCGCATCATTCTCTGGAGCCTGGTGATCTGGGCCCTGGTCTCGTTCGGGTTCGGCATCCTGTTGCGCCCCATGCTGTCGGGGATCGCCGTGGGCGGCACCGACCTTGGGTTCTGGTTCGCGCAGCAAGGCTCGATCCTGGTCTTTCTGGCGCTGATCTTCTTCTACGCCTGGCGGATGAACAAACTCGATGCCGAACACGGCGTCGGTGAAGAATAAGGGAGGCGGGAAACAATGGATCAGTTTACACTCAACCTGATATTCGTGGGCGCAAGTTTCGCCCTCTATATCGGTATCGCGATCTGGGCACGCGCCGGATCGACCTCTGAATTCTATGCGGCTGGCCGGGGGGTTCACCCCGTCACCAACGGCATGGCCACGGCGGCCGACTGGATGTCGGCGGCGTCGTTCATCTCGATGGCGGGGCTCATCGCCTTTACCGGCTATGACAACTCGACCTTCCTGATGGGCTGGACCGGCGGTTACGTGCTGCTGGCGCTTCTGCTCGCGCCTTACCTTCGCAAGTTCGGCAAGTTCACGGTGTCCGAGTTCATCGGCGACCGGTTCTATTCCAAGACCGCCCGCATGGTGGCGGTGATCTGCCTGATCGTGGCCTCGACCACCTATGTGATCGGCCAGATGACCGGCGTCGGCGTGGCCTTTGGCCGGTTTCTGGAAATCTCCAACACCAGCGGCCTGTTGATCGGTGCGGCGGTGGTGTTCGCCTATGCGGTGTTCGGCGGCATGAAAGGCGTGACCTATACGCAGGTGGCGCAATATGTCGTGCTCATCATGGCCTATACCATCCCGGCGATCTTCATCTCGCTGCAACTGACCGGCAATCCGATCCCGGCGCTGGGCCTTTTTGGCGATCACGTCGCGAGCGGAGAGCCGCTTCTGGCCAAGCTTGACCAGATCGTGCGCGAACTGGGCTTCAACGAATATACCGCCCATCACGGCGATACGTTCAACATGGTGCTGTTCACGCTGTCGCTGATGATCGGCACCGCCGGTCTGCCGCATGTCATCATGCGCTTCTTCACCGTTCCCCGCGTGGCCGATGCGCGCTGGTCGGCGGGCTGGGCGCTGGTTTTCATCGCGCTTCTCTACCTCACCGCCCCGGCTGTGGGCGCGATGGCACGGCTCAACATCACCGAATTGATGTGGCCGGGTGGCACCGATGCGCAGGCCGTTTCGGTCGAGCAGATCGACACCGATGCCAAGTATGACTGGATGGCCACCTGGCAGAAAACCGGTCTGCTGGACTGGGAAGACAAGAACGGCGACGGGTTCATCCAATACTACAACGACAAGAACGCCGCCATGCAGGAAAAGGCCGCCGCGAATGGTTGGACCGGCAATGAGCTGACCAATTTCAACCGCGACATCCTTGTTCTGGCCAACCCCGAGATCGCCAACTTGCCGGGCTGGGTGATCGGTCTGGTCGCCGCCGGTGGTCTTGCCGCCGCGCTCTCGACCGCTGCCGGTCTTCTGCTCGCCATCTCCTCGGCGGTCAGTCACGACCTCATCAAGGGGCAGCTCAATCCGGGTATCTCGGAAAAGGGCGAGCTGATGTCGGCGCGGATCGCGATGGCGGTGGCCATTGCCGTGGCGACCTATCTCGGCCTCAACCCTCCGGGCTTTGCCGCGCAAACCGTGGCCCTGGCCTTTGGTCTGGCGGCGGCGTCGATCTTCCCGGCGCTGATGATGGGCATCTTTACCAAGGTGAACAACAAGGGTGCCGTGGCCGGCATGATCGCGGGCCTCGTCATCACGCTGGTCTACATCTTCCTGCACAAGGGCTGGTTCTTCATCCCTGACACCAACAGCTTCACCGACGCCGATCCGCTGCTTGGCACGATCAAGTCGACCTCCTTCGGGGCTGTGGGGGCAATGATCAACTTTGCGGTCGCGTTCACCGTGTCGAAGATGACGGCCCCGATCCCGCGTGAGATCGAGGACCTGGTCGAAAGCGTGCGGGTGCCCAAGGGTGCGGCGGCTGCTGCGGCCGATCACTAAGCACATCGGGCAGGGGCGGCGCATCATGCCGCCCCTGCCATTTCCGCCCGCCGTTATTTGCGGCACGACAGGGCGCTTTTAGGTTATTCAGACCACACATCCCCGAAAGGCCCGGCCATGCCCGAGACCGCCCCCGCCCTGATCGACACGCTTTGCGCGCAGCCGCCCTTTGACGCGCTCACGGATGCGATACGCGCGCGGCTTGCGCCCGATCTGGTGCCGGTGGAGGTGGCCAAGGGTGAGACGCTTTTCGCCAAGGGCGACTCGCTCAAGGGGCTATACGTGATTACCGCCGGCGCGTTTGACATTCGCACCGGGGCGCAGGATCTGGTCTCGCATCGCGGCGCGGGCGATATCATGGGCGAGCGCGGCCTCTTGCGCGATGGCTGCGCGCAACTGGGCGCGCGCGCGACAGAGCCCGCCCGCCTCATCCTCATCCCCGCCGCGCAATTTCTGTGGCTGATGGAGGAAAGCGACGCGATCGCGCGCTGGTTTGCCCGTGCGCGCCCCACCGATCTCAACGATAGCGGGCCCTATGCCACCGGCCTCACCGCGCTGCGCGTCTCGGACCTGATGGCGCAGCATCCCGTCACCTGCGGACCCGACGCCACGATCACCGATGTCGCGCGGCTGATGCGGCAGCATGTGATTTCCTCGGTCGTGGTGATGGAGGGCGAGCAATTGGCCGGGATCATCACCGCCCATGACCTCACCAACAAGGTGCTGGCCGAGGGGCTGGATGGCCGCATCAAGGTGGCACAGGTCATGACGCCTGATCCGGTGACTATCGCGCCCACGCAACTGGGCCTCGATGCGCTGATGCTGCTCTCGGAAATGAAGGTCAATCACCTGCCGGTGGCGCAATCGGGCCGCGTGGTGGGGATGATCGGCAAGACAGACCTCTTTCGCCAGCAGGCCGCGACCGCCAGCCACATGGTCGCCGATATCGCCCATGCCGACACGCCCGAGGACATGGCCCATGTCATGGAGCGGGTGCCGGGCCTTCTGGCACAACTGGTGCGGGCGGGGGTCAAGCCCGCCTCGATCACCCGGCGGATCACCGATATCACCGACGCGATCACAAGGCGGCTCTTGCGGCTGGCCGAGGCGCGGCTGGGGCCTGCGCCGGTGCCGTATCTCTGGGCCGCCTGCGGCTCTCAGGGGCGGCGCGAGCAGACCGGCATCAGCGATCAGGACAATTGCCTCATTCTCGACGACGCGTTCGACCCTGCGCAGCACGACGCCTATTTCGCCGATCTGGCCAAATTCGTCAGCGACGGGCTGGATACCTGCGGGTTTTTCTACTGCCCCGGCGACATGATGGCCACCAACCCGCGCTGGCGGCAGCCGCGCCGGGTGTGGCGCAAATACTTCGCGGGCTGGATCGCGCAGCCCGACAACGAGGCGCAGATGCTGGCCTCGGTCATGTTCGACCTGCGCGCCATCGCGGGCGAGGCCGCGCTGTTCCAGGACCTTCAGGCCGATGTGCTCGCGCAGGCGCGCAAGAACTCGATCTTCGTGGCTCACATGATCGCCAATTCGCTCAAGCATAGCGTGCCCTTGGGCCTTTTCCGGGGCTTCGCGCTCATTCGCTCGGGCGAGCACAAGAACACCATCGACCTCAAACATTCCGGCGTGGTGCCGGTGGTCGATCTGGGGCGCATCTACGCGCTTTTGGGTTCGCTGGAAGAGGCGGGCACGCGCGACCGGATCGAGGGCGCGCGCGCGGGCGGCGTGATCTCCGACAGCGGCGCGCATGACCTGCTCGATGCCTACGACCTCATCGCCGAGACCCGCCTGCGCCACCAGTCGGCGCAGATCGCGGGCGGGCACGCGCCCGACAATTTCATGAACCCCGCCGATATGTCGGATCTGGAGCGCAACCACCTGCGCGACGCCTTCATGGTGGTCAAGACGATGCAATCGGCCATCGAACAGGCGCGCGGCGCCAGAGGATAACCCATGTTTTTCGAACTCATCGCCACATTCGCCGCAGGCATCGCCGCCGCCGGTCTCGCGCTCATCGCCGGGCATCTGAGCGGCGGTCGCCTGCCGCGCTGGCTCACGCCGGTGCTGGCCGGGGCGGCGATGCTGGGCTATGCGATCTGGTCGGAATATAGCTGGGCGGCGCGCACCACGCAGGCTCTTCCCGAAGGGGTAGAGGTTCTGCTCACGGTCGAGGAAACCAAGCTCTGGAAGCCCTGGACCTATGTCATCCCGCAGACCACGCGGATCATGGCGCTGGATCGCGCCAGCGTGCAGACCAACCCCGACGCGCCCGGTATCGTGCTGGCCGATCTCTATTTTTTCGCGCGCTGGACGCCGCCTGCCAAACGTCCGCAACTGGTGGATTGCGCCAATGCGGCGCGCGCCGATGTCAGCGCGGCGGCGCTGTCGAACCCGTCGGATGCCGCGTGGAGGCGCGCGGGCAAGGACGATCCGCTGATGGAGGCGCTCTGCACGTCCTGACCGGGAGAGGAGGCCCGCGATGTCGCAAAAAACCGTTCTGCTCGTCGAGGACGAGGACAATATCGCGCTGGCGCTCGGTCATCTGATCGGGCGGGCGGGCTATGGCTTGCGGCGGGTGGCGTCGGGCAATGCCGCCCTTGTCGCGCTGGCCGAGGCGCGCCCCGATCTGGTGGTGCTCGACGTGATGCTGCCCGAACGCTCGGGCTATGAGATATGCCAGATGATCCGGCGCGATCCCGCGCTTGCCGGCGTCAAGGTGCTGATGATTACCGCCAGCGGCGGCGAGGTGGAGCGGCGCAAGGGGCTGGCCGTGGGGGCCGATGCCTTCATGACCAAGCCCTTTGCCATCGCCGATCTGACCGCGCAAATCCATGCCCTTCTGGCGGAGGATGCACCATGATCGAGCGACTGACGAAGCGCTTTGGCCTGCGGCTGCGATTCGCGCTCTTCTTTGCCGCGCTCGGGCTTGGCGGGGCGGCGCTGATCGCGGGGGCGCTGGTCTTCGGGCATATGCGCGCGGGCGGGCCGGTCGATGGCTATGTGATCGCCGGGCTGCTGGCGGGGTTGGGCGTGCTTGGGCTGTCGGCGTGGATCGGGCTCTTGTTCGATGAAAACGTCGCCAAGCCGATCCTCGCGCTGGCCTCTGATCTCACCACCCGCGCGCGCGCCGATGTGGATTTGCAGATCGACGAGGGGCAGGCGAAACACCTCAGCACGCTGGCCCCCGCCGCCAACGCGATCAACGCCGCCCTGTCGGAGGCGCGCGCCGCCCGCCAACGCGCGGTCGAGCGCGAGACCGCCCGCATCGCTCGCGAAAAGGCGCTGTTCGAGGCGCTTTTCCGCGATCTGGGCGAGGGGGCGGTGGTGGCCACCCCCGACAACCGCGTGATGCTCTACAACCGCATGGCGCAGGATTTGCTGGGCGATATCGGGCTTGACCGCCCGCTTTCGGATTTTCTGCGGCCAGAGCCGGTGATGGACGCGCTGTCGCGGATGCAAAAGGCGCGCCTGCGCGGGCAGGTCACCGCCGAGACCTTTCTCGCCGCCTCTGCCGATGGCGAGCGGTTCCTTCTGGGGCGCGTCAGCCCGATCCTGTCTGACGAGGAGCTGTCGGGCCATGTTCTCATATTCCGCGACGCCACCGAAGACCTGCGCGCCCATGCCGCCCATGACCATCTTTTCATGGCGCTGCTGGAGGGGGTGCGCCGCCCCGCAGGCACGATCGGCGCGCTGCTGGAGGTGCTGCAATCGGTGGATGACCTCGCCCCCGAGGAGCGGGCAAAGATGCGGCAGGGGATCGAGGACGAGGTGGCGCGGCTCTTTGCCTGCCTCGATGATCTGGGCACCCGCCACGCCGCGATCCGGTCGCGGCGCTGGCCGATGTCGCCGGTTGCCGTTGGCCATATATTCGACGGGGTGCGCGCGCAGGGCGGTGGCCCGCTCACGATCACCCGTTGCAACGCGATGTTGGCCTGTGACGGGTTTGCCGTGGCCACGCTGCTTGCCACGATCCTGCGCCACCTGACCGAGGACGGCACCCGCGACGCGCTGCGCCTCGGGGCCGAGGTGGAGGGCGCAGAGGTCCGCCTGATCCTTGGCTGGCAGGGCGAGGCGGTGACCGACGGGCAGGTGACGCGCTGGCTGCGCGCGCCCCTGTCGGAGGCCTACGGGGCCTATTCCGGGCGCGATGCGCTCGCCGCGCATCAAACCGATCTCTGGGCGGAAACGGGCGCGGATGGCCACCGCATCGTGCTGCCGCTGGCCGCCGCAGCGCCGCCGCTGGCCCCCGGCGACGCGCGGCCCGAATTCTACGATTTCAACCTGCCCGACGCGCCGGGGGGCGATCTTTTTGACACCCCCCTGTTGGATCTGAGTTTCGTGGTGTTTGACACCGAGACCACCGGCCTCTCGCCGCGCGGCGGTGACGAGATCGTGCAGATCGCCGGGCTGCGCATCGTCAACGGGCGCATCCTGCGCGGCGAGACGTTTGACACGCTGGTCAATCCGGGCCGCGCCATCCCGCCCGCCTCGACCCGCGTGCATCACATCACCGATGCGATGGTCGAGGGCGCGCCCGATATCCGCGAGGCCGGGCGGCGGTTTCATGATTTCTGCCGGGGCGCGGTGCTTGTGGCGCATAACGCGCCGTTCGACCTGGCCTTTCTGCGGCTCAAGGAGACGGTGATCGGGCGGCGATTCGACAACCCGGTGCTGTGCACGGTGCTGATGTCGGCGGGGCTGTTCGATCACACCGGGCAGCACACGCTCGATGCGCTCTGCGACCGGTTCGGCGTGCGCATCCCCCCCGAGGCGCGCCATACCGCGATGGGCGACACGGTGGCCACGGCAGAGGTGTTCGTGCGGATGCTGGCGCTCTTGCGCGACAAGGGCGTGACCACGCTGGGCGGCGCCATCGCCGAGGAGGGGCGGCAGACCCGCCTGCGCAAGGCGCAATCCTATTGAGACGCGCGCCCCGGCATCTTGACCCGCGCGCCGCGCTGGCCTAATCAGGGCGCGTCGCGGGCGTTGTGTAATGGTAAGACCTCAGCCTTCCAAGCTGATGATACGGGTTCGATTCCCGTCGCCCGCTCCAATTCCCGGCCCTTGCCCCCCTGTCTCTTGATGACCCTCGCGGGCGGTCAGGAACGCTTTGTTTCCCCGGAAAGAAATTGACAGGGCGCGCATTTTTCTTACCATCGCGGCGAAAGAAATTGGAACGGGGGCGGATATGAAATTTCACACCACAGGACGTATCGTGGCGCTTGCGCTTGCCGTCGCGGGCGGGCCTGCGCTGGCCGAGGGGCCGCGCGTCTATGCCTATGAGGGGGGGCCCAATTACTGCCCTGCCGGGCTTCAGCCGATCACGCTCAACGGGGTTATCTGTTGCGGCGCGCCCAATCAGGCGCAAAGCTATCAACAGGCGCAACGTCATCCCGTCACGCGCATCCGCAGCGCGCGCGTGCGATATGACGCCTGCCTGCCCGGTCAGAAGGGCTGCAACTGAGCGCCGCCCCGCGAGAGGGGCGCGGGGCGCGCGCGCCCTGCCGCCCGCCCTGCCGCCGTCAGAGCGGTTTCAGATCGGCCGCCATCTGGCGGCCATCGCGCCCGTCCTGAAGCTCGTAGCCGACCTTTTGATTGTCGGCGAGGCCGGTGAGGCCTGAACGCTCCACCGCCGAGATATGCACGAACACGTCCTTGCCGCCGCCATCGGGGGCGATAAAGCCGTAACCTTTTGTGGTGTTGAACCATTTCACGGTGCCCGTCGGCATGCCGTTCTCCTTCGTCTTCGGTCTTCACATCCCCGGAGAATGCCGGGCCATGCGCCGCCGCGCGGCGCATGAAGATGATTGCACCGTCAATGTAAAAATCAAGCGAAACCCGGTGACGACCCCGCCGCGCCGCGTTATGACAGCGCGGATGACGGCACCGAACGGGGGATAAGATGATGATCGTCTACGGGATAAAGACCTGCGATACCTGCCGCAAGGCGTTGAAATCCTTGGGCGAGGCGCGGCTTCATGACCTGCGGGCAGAGCCGCTGCCCGAAGATGTGGCACAGGCCGCAGAGGCACGGTTTGGCGCGGCGCTGGTCAACCGCAAATCGGCCACGTGGCGCGGGTTGAGCGAGGCCGAACGCGCGGCCCCGCCGCTGGCGCTCATCGCAGCACATCCCACGGTGATGAAGCGCCCGCTCATCGACGCGGGCGGCACGCTCTATCTCGGCTGGGGGCCGGAGGTGCAGGCCGCGCTCCTTGGATAGGGCGGGAGACCGCTTATATGGGCGAAAGGAACAGGAGGCAGGCATCATGCGCAGCGCGGCAACGGCTCTGGGGATCATCGGCGGGTGTCTCGCGGTTCTCGTGGGGTTCTTCGGCTATGGCTATACCGAGGCGGTGACCCGTTTTGGCGAGGTGGACGGGCTGTTTCATCAGGTCTCCGATCCGGCGCTCATTCGCACGGCAAGCTTTCTCGCGCCGCTTCTGGCGATCGCGGGCGGGGCGATGGCCAAGGTGCGCGCGCTGCCCGCCGGGATCATGCTGCTGGCGGCGGCGGGGCTCATTCATTACGCCTTCGGCTTCAACGTGTTCACCATGTTCCCCATCGGGATGGCGGCGCTTGGCGGTGTGCTGGCGCTCGCGGCGGGCAAGCCCGACGAGCCGAAATCGCATTTCTGACGCGCGGGGGCCGCGCCTGACAGGCTTGTGACATGACATTTTTGGCCCGGTGCCTAGGCTGCATCGTGACCCGAGATGACGGATAGACCATGCGCCACGCCCTTGTTGCCCTCTTCGCGGTGCTTATGCCCGCTGCGGCCCCCGCCGCCGACCTGACCGAGCCGCGCTGTCACGCCGAGGTGCCCTGCACGCTTGGCGCGCGGTCCTACCACGTCAAGGAGCCCGATGGCTGGGACGGGGTCAGCCCGCTGCCGGTCTTGCTGCATTTTCACGGCTGGATGCGGCAGGGCACCTTGATCGTCAAGCATGGCCGCATTTCCGGCGCGACGCGGCGGCGCGGCGTGCTGCTGCTGGCCCCGAATGGAGAGGGCAAGACCTGGGATTTCTGGACCGATCAGACCAATGACGTGGCTTTCGCCGCCGCCGTGATCGAGGATGCCGCCCGCCGCTATCCCATCGACCGCAGCCGCATCTACGTCTCTGGCTATTCCTACGGCGCGGCGATGGCGTGGCGCTATGCGTGCGAGAATGGTGACGCGGTGGCGGCGCTTCTGGCGGTGTCGGGCACCTTGCCGCAATCGGAGACCTGCCCCGAGGCCCCGGCAGAGGTGCGCCATGTCCACGGCACATCCGACATGGTGATGGATTTCCCCTTTGGCCCCGATGGCGAGACGACATGGCCGGTCCGGCTCTGGCGCGCGCGGATGGGATGCGACGGGCCGGGCACGCGAGCGGGCGCGTGGTCGGTGACCGAGCATGACCGCTTTGAACGCACCACCTGGGCCTGTGACGAGGGCCGCATCGCGCTTGACGTTCATGCGCGCGGCCATTTCATCCCGCGCGGCTGGATCGCGCGGCAACTCGACGAATTGCTCAGCCTGCCGCCCTCATACCCGTGAGGGGATGACCTGCGCGCCGGAACGCTCTAAGAGGCGGGGCAGGACATGGCAAACGGCACCCCGCATGAACACCCCCGCCCCGGACGGCACGTCCCGCCTGCTGACCGCAACCGACCGCGCCAACCTGCGCTGGTTCTGGCGGATGTATCTGCGCCGCCGCGCCCCTTGGCTGGCGCTGGTGCTGGTGATGATCCTGATGCAGGGGCTTGTCTATCAACAGTTTCTCGCGATCACCGAGGACGGGCTTCGGGTGATCTTCGAGAGCGGCTCGGTGCGCGACCTGGTCTTTGTCTGCCTCGCGGTGTTCGTGCTCTTTGCCGTGCGGGGCACGATGGCCTACCTGGTGCCGCGCATTTCCGTCTGGGTCTCCAATTCGGCGATCTACGAGATGCGCCGCGACCTGATCGCCCATCTGATGACCCTCGATCTGAGCTATTTCGAGCGCACGCGCTCGGGTGCGATCATCCAGAGGATCGTGATGCAGACGCAGGCGCTTGGTCATTTCATGGGGCTGGGCACCGCCAACGCGGTGCGCGACGCGGTGACCGTGGTGATCGTGGCGGGCTATCTCATCTGGAAGAACCCGGTGCTTTTTGCCGTCGCCATCGCGGTGCTGCCCTTCATCATCTGGGTGATGAATGCCGTCTCGGCGCGGGTCAAGCGGGTGCAGGGCGAGGCCGAAACCGCGCTCGGCGATTACATGAACCGGCTCGAAGAGACGATTTCGGCGATGCGCACCATCAAGATCGCCAGCCAGGAGCGGGTGGAGACTGACCGGCTCGACACCGATACCGGGATGCTGCGCGATCTCACCCTCAGGGTGCAGCGCACGCAGGCGCTTGTCATGCCCTCGATCGACCTGTCATCGGCCTTTGTCTATGTGCTGGTGATCGGCGGTGGCGGCTACATGGTGCTCAGCCCCGATTTCGATATGGACGGGGCCGAGATCATCACCTTTCTGCTGGGCATGGTGCTGATCTTCGATCCGGCGCGGCTTCTGGCGCAGTATCTCGGGCTGTTGCCCTCTCATCTGGTGCAGCTTGACCGGGTGCGGGGCCTGTTTCACGAACGCCCCACCATCACCGACGCGCCCGATGCCGTCACCGCGTTCGATCCCGGCGGCGATATCGTGCTCGACAGGGTGCGCTTTGCCTATAGCGCCGACCAGCCGCTTTTCGACGGGTTGTCGATGCGCTTCCGGGGCGGCAGCGTGTCGGCCATCGTCGGCGCGACCGGCTCGGGCAAGACCACGGTGCTGTCGCTTCTGTCGCGGCTCTACGATGTGCAGGGCGGGCGCATCACCATCGGCGGCACGCCGATCGACGGGCTCAGGATCGGCGCGCTGCGCGCGGCATTCTCGGTGGTGGCGCAGGATATCGTGATCTTTGATAATTCGATCTGGGAGAATATCCGCTACGTCAACCCCGAGGCCAGCGAGGCCGAGATCTGGCAGGCGGCCGAGAATGCCGAGATCGCCGACCTGATCCGCGCGCGCGGCGATACGCCCGTTGGGCCCAAGGGCGCGCAGCTCTCGGGCGGGCAGAAACAACGCATCGCCATCGCGCGGGCGTTCCTGGTGGATGCGCCGATCCTGCTTCTGGACGAGGCGACAAGCGCGCTCGACCAGGGCACCGAGGCGCGGATCAAGGCGGCGCTCACCCGCCTCACAAAGGGACGGACGACCATCGTGGTCGCGCACCGGCTGTCCTCGATCACCGATGCCGATTGCATTTTCGTGCTCGAGGCCGGGCGGCTGGTGGAGCAGGGCAGCCATGACGCGCTGATCGCGCAGGGCGGCTATTACACGCAGCTTTACAAGGCGCAGAAACAGACCGGCGCGGCGCGCTGAGGCGGGCGTTGTGAAGGGCTTGGTGCGGCCGTTGAGGGAGCCGTGCATCGATGGGCCGCGGTGCGGCGATCCAACGTCAGTTTGGCAGCGCTTTATCGTGCCAAATCCGAAAAACCTTTGAGGATGGCGCAGGTTACAGCCAAATCGCCGTGCCGGGGAA
Source organism: Roseovarius sp. MBR-78 (assembly GCF_040547535.1). Classification (NCBI taxonomy): domain Bacteria; kingdom Pseudomonadati; phylum Pseudomonadota; class Alphaproteobacteria; order Rhodobacterales; family Roseobacteraceae; genus Roseovarius; species Roseovarius sp. MBR-78. The sequence continues at coordinate 52,496 of NZ_JBEPPX010000002.1, read as the reverse complement.
GCGGCCCGGCGATGCGCGGCGGCGCGCAAGCGCGCCTTGTTCCGCGCGGGGAAAAGACGCGAACGTCCCCTCCAGCCCATAAACGACAGTTGCCCTACCGAACTGCATCAGGTCAGGTCATCTTCGGGCAATACGCGCCAGATACCCAATTCATGATGCCCCAAGGCGCAGGCCCGCTCTCAGCCCTCCGCGCGCCGGTGCAGCAGCAGCGGTTGCGCCAGCCAGTCGCGCAGCGTCGCCGTCGTCTCCTCGGGGCGTTCCAGCACCGGCAGATGCCCGGCCCCCTCGATCATGCACAGCCTCGCGGCGGGGATCAGCCCGGCCATGAAATCGTGCCGCTTCGGCGGCGTCAGCCCGTCCAGCGCCCCGCACAGCACCAGCGCCGGCACCTGGCAGCGGCGCAGCACGGCCTGGTAATCGCGCCGCCGCTGCAACGCGCGCACCTGCCGCACCAGCACGTCAGGGCCAAGCCCCTCGGCCATCGCCACCACCTGCGCGAGGATCTCTGCCCGTTGCGGCCCCGGTGCCAGAACGTCGCGGCCCAGCACCAATTCCACGGCCTCGGCCATCATTCCGGCGCGCAGCTTGGCCACCAGCGGCTCGTATCCGGCCGAGGATTGCGGCGTCTCGGCCAGCGAATTGGTATCCATCAACGCGATCCGCGTCACCCGGTCCGGCGCACGGCGCAGGATTTCCATCGCCACGATTCCGCCCATCGACAGCCCCGCCAGCGCGAACCGGCGCGGCAGATGGTCGAGCAGCCCCGAGGCGATTTCCTCGATCCGGTCACCGCCGGTGATCGGCGCGACGCTCACCACGCGCTCACGGCTCAGATCGGCGATCTGCGGCGCAAACAGCCTCGCATCGCACATCATGCCGGGAACAAACACAACCGCATCACTGCTCATCACACGCCCTCTCTGCCGGGGATCTGTGCCCCCGTCCCGCGCCAGAGCATGGCATTGCCACCGCCGCCCGTGCAAGTGCTAAGGCGTCAGTGTCCGCGCGCTCACCTCGTCGAGCGTGGCCCCGATCAGGGCAAGACAGTCGGGATCAGAAAAGCGGTGATCGGCCCCGCGCACCAGCGTGAGCCGCATGTCCGGCCCGGTGGCATGGTCCAAAAGCCGCATGGATACGGATTTATCCACATCCTGATCGGCGGTGCCTTGCAGAAATCGAACCGGAAACGGCAAATCGAGCGGTGCGCGCAACACCAGGTGGTCGCGCCCGTCCTCGATCAGTCGGCGGGTGATGATGTAAGGCTCGCCATAGTCCGAGGGCAGGGCGATCTGCCCCTCTTTCATGATCCGGGACCGTTCGTCCTCGCCGAACCCGCCCCACATCGCATCTTCGGTGAAATCGGGGGCTGCGGCGATGGTCACCATGCCCGCCACCCGCTCCGGGCAGGTCCGCGCCAGCAAGAGCGCGATCCAGCCCCCCATCGACGAGCCGACCAATATCTGCGGCCCGACGGTCAGCGCGTCGAGCACCGCGCGCGCATCCGCCGCCCAATCGCCGATCGCGCCATCGGTGAACGCGCCCGAGGACTGCCCATGCCCGGAATAGTCGAACCGCAGAAAGGCGCGGCCCCGCGCCCGCGCCCAATCCTCGAGCCAGAGCGCCTTGGTGCCCTGCATGTCGGATTTGAACCCGCCGAGAAATACGATTCCCGGCCCGTCCCCGGCCAGCCGGTGATAGGCGAGGCGGCGGCCCGCCCCGGTCTCGATCCATGATGGTTGCGCCATCGCATTCTCTCCCACCGTGTGGCGAGGATCATGCACCGGCCCCGCGCCTCGCGCAAACCGGTTTTGCCCGTGCCTTCCCGGCCTCAGCCGCCGATATAGGCCCCGTTGCGCGGGCGGTAGAACACTTTTTGATTGTGCAACCGGCCCAGCAGGTCGTGGATCTGGCGCAGCGTTTCGTCGGCCGCGCGCAGGCTGTCATCGGCCTTGTCGTGTTGCACCGCCTCGGGGATCACCCGCGCCGACAAATCGGCCTTGGTCTGGCGCAGGGCGGTCTCGATCAGGTCCATATCCTCGACGCTCAGGTCGAATTTCGAATTGTATCCCGGCATGTGCGGCCCCTCTTGCTATTGCGCGCCCCTGTCATTGTGCAGGTGCAGCGCAATATTGTTTCGCGTCAGATATACGGCATTTAGAGCAGCATTCGCGACATGTCCAATAAAAATTACACGCGGCGTCAACATGTTACGATATGCAATCGTATGCAGCGCGCGCCCATGCCCCTTGACCTCGGCGCGCCGAGCGGGCATCACGCGCGCACATACCCGCAATCGGGCGTTCCGTGGGCGCCAAACCGACGAGGAGCCAGATATGGCCGATATTTCCCTGACTTTTCCCGATGGCACGCAGCGCAGCTATGACGCGGGCATCACCCCCGCCGAGGTCGCGGCAAGCATCGCCACGTCGCTGGCGAAAAAGGCCATTTCGGCGCAGGTGGATGGCCAGCACTGGGATCTGCAATGGCCGATCACGCGCGATTCTGAGATCACCATCAACACGATGAAGGACGAGGCCCCGGCGCTTGAACTCATTCGCCACGATCTTGCCCATATCATGGCCCGCGCGGTGCAGGATATCTGGCCCGATGTGAAGGTGACCATCGGCCCGGTGATCGCAAATGGCTGGTATTACGATTTCGACCGGGCCGAGCCCTTCACCCCCGAAGACCTTGGCCGCATCGAGGCGCGGATGCGCGAGATCATCAACGCGCGCGATCCGGTGCGCACCGAGATATGGGACCGCCCCCGCGCCATCGCCCATTACCGCGCCACGAACGAGCCCTACAAGGTCGAGCTGATCGAGGCGATCCCCGGCGACGAGCCGCTGCGCATGTATTGGCACGGGGAGTGGCAAGACCTGTGCCGCGGCCCGCATCTGCAACATACCGGCCAGGTGCCCGCCGACGCGTTCAAGCTGATGAGCGTGGCCGGGGCCTATTGGCGCGGCGACAGCAGCCGCCCGATGCTGCAACGCATCTACGGCGTGGCGTTCCAGAGCCGCGAGGCGCTCAAGGCGCATCTGACCTTTCTCGAAGAGGCCGAGCGCCGCGACCATCGCCGCCTTGGCCGCGAGATGGACCTGTTTCACATGCAGGAAGAGGCCCCCGGCCAGGTCTTTTGGCACCCCAATGGCTGGACCATCTACACCACCTTGCAGGATTACATGCGTCGCCAGCAGGTGAAGGGGGGCTATGTCGAGGTGAACACGCCGCAGGTGGTCGACCGCAGGCTGTGGGAGGCCAGCGGCCACTGGGAGAAATACCAGGACAACATGTTCATCGTCGAGGTGGACGAGGACCACGCCCGCGAAAAGGCCGTGAACGCGCTGAAGCCGATGAACTGCCCCTGCCATGTGCAGATATTCAACCAAGGGCTGAAGAGCTACCGCGATCTTCCGCTGCGCATGGCCGAATTCGGGGCCTGCAACCGCTATGAGCCCTCGGGCGCGCTGCATGGCATCATGCGGGTGCGCGGCTTTGTGCAGGATGACGCGCATATCTTCTGCACCGAGGATCAGATCGAGGAGGAGACGGGACGCTTTATCGCGTTTCTCTCGAATATCTACCGCGATCTGGGGTTCCCGGAATTCGAGGTTCTGTTTTCCACCCGCCCCGATGTGCGCGCGGGCAGCGACGAGGTCTGGGACCGCGCCGAGGCGGCGCTTTTGTCGGCCACCCGTGCCGCGGGCATCGAGCCGAAGGTGAACCCCGGTGAGGGCGCGTTTTACGGCCCCAAACTCGAATTCACCCTGACCGACGCCATCGGGCGCAAATGGCAATGCGGCACGCATCAGGTGGATTTCGTCCTGCCCGAGCGGCTGGATGCCACCTATATCGGGCAGGACGGCGCGAAACACCGCCCCGTGATGCTGCACCGCGCCTGTCTTGGCTCTTTCGAGCGCTTCATCGGGATTTTGATCGAGGAACATGCCGGGCGGCTGCCCTTCTGGCTCAGCCCCCGTCAGGTGGTGGTGGCCTCGATCGTGTCGGATGCGGATGATTACGTCAACGAGGTGGTGGCGGCCCTGCGCGCGCGCGGTGTGCGCGCCGAGGCCGACACCCGCAACGAGAAGATCAATTACAAGGTGCGCGAGCACTCATTGGGCAAGGTGCCGGTGATCCTTGCCTGCGGGATGCGCGAGGTCGCAGAGCGCTCCGTGTCGCTGCGCCGCCTTGGCGAGAAGGCGACGCGCACCGTCACCCTCGACGAGATCGTGCCGGAGCTTGCCAGTGAGGCCACGCCGCCGGATATCGCGTGATACAAGCGGCGGGGGGCTTGTTGCCGCCGTTGGCCTCCTGTCCCCCGCGCGCAATCAAAGGCGAAGCCCGCCGCGCGGCTCACCTCTGAAGCCCCCCGTCCCCTCTCAGCCGGCGACAAGGCCCATCTGTTCGAGCTTGAGAATCACCTGATGCGCGCAGTTATCGACATCGACATTCTCGGTCTCGACGCGCAGTTCGGGGTTTTCCGGCACATCATAGGGGTCTGAAATCCCGGTGAATTCCTTGATCTTGCCCTCGCGCGCCAGCTTATAAAGGCCCTTGCGGTCGCGGCGTTCGCATTCCTCGATCGAGGTCGCCACATGCACCTCGACGAAGGCGCCGAACTGCTCGACCTCCTCGCGCACGGCGCGGCGGGTGCTGGCATAGGGCGCGATCGGCGCACAGATGGCGATGCCGCCATTCTTGGTGATCTCGGAGGCGACATAGCCGATGCGGCGAATGTTGAGGTCGCGGTGCTCCTTGGAAAATCCAAGCTCCGACGAGAGGTTCTTGCGCACCACGTCGCCGTCGAGCAGCGTCACGGGACGCCCGCCCATCTCCATCAGCTTGACCATGAGCGCGTTGGCGATGGTCGATTTGCCCGAGCCGGAAAAGCCGGTGAAGAACACGGTAAAGCCCTGCTTGGAGCGCGGCGGACGGGTGCGGCGCAGTTCCGCCACCACCTCGGGGAATGAAAACCACTCTGGAATTTCCAGACCTTCGGCCAGACGGCGGCGCAGTTCGGTGCCGGAAATATCCAGCACGGTAGAGCCTTCCGGCACTTCGGAAATCGGGTAATACTGCGCCTTTTCCTGCACATAGACCATGTGTTTGAAATCGACCATCTCAAGGCCAATCTCGTCCTGATGCTCTTTGAACATCTCCTGTGCGTCGTAAGGGCCGTAGAAATCCTCGCCCGCGGAGTTCTTGCCGGGGCCCGCATGATCGCGCCCGACGATGAAATGGGTGCAGCCATGGTTGCGGCGGATGAGGCCGTGCCATACCGCCTCGCGGGGCCCGGCCATACGCATCGCCAGGTTGAGCAGGCTCATCGCCGTGGTCGAGGCGGGGTATTTGTCGAGCACCGCCTCGTAGCAGCGCACACGGGTGAAGTGATCGACATCGCCCGGCTTGGTCATGCCGACGACCGGGTGGATCAGCAGGTTGGCCTGCGCCTCGCGCGCGGCGCGGAAGGTCAATTCCTGATGCGCGCGGTGCAGCGGGTTGCGCGTCTGGAACGCCACCACGCGCCGCCAGCCCAGCTTGCGGAAGAGGGCGCGCAATTCGTTGGGCGTGTCGCGCCGCGCCTTGAAATCGTAATGCACGGGGGGCTGAATCCCGGTCACCGGGCCGCCAAGATAGACCTTGCCGGCGGTGTTGTGCAGGTAGTTGACCGCCGGGTGCGCGCTGTCATCGGCACCAAATACCTTTTCCGCCTCGCGCGCCTTGTCGGGGCTCCAGCGGTCGGTCACGGTCATCGTGGCGAGGATCACGCCCTCCTGGTCGCGCAGGGCGATATCCTGTCCGATCTCAACGCTTTCCGCGAATGTCTCGCTTACATCGAGGGTGATCGGCATCGGCCAGAGCGTGCCATCGGCGAGGCGCATATTCTCGACCACGCCGGTATAATCGGCCTCCGAGAGGAACCCCTTGAGCGGGTTGAAGCCGCCATTCATCAACAGTTCCAGATCGCAGATCTGGCGCGGGCTGAGATCCCAGCTTGCGAGGTTGCCCGCCTCGACCTTGAGCTTTTGCGCGCTGTCGTAAGAGACATAGAGTTCGGGGACGGGGGCGAGATTGGGAGACTGCATGGAAACCTTCATCGTGATGTGACTGCCGGGATGCGGGCGGGCCGGTGCCGCCGCCTTGCCGCGCTCTAGACCCGCAATGCGGCGCAATTCAAGCGCAAGCAGCGTTTTTTCGGAAAATGAGGCGGATATGGCGCGGTCATCGTGGGTGCGGCGAACAGGGTCCATGTTTTGCGCCCTTGGATGGCACAGGTGTTTTGATTGGCTTCAGACCAGGTGGTTGCGCAAATCCGGGGCGGTTGTGGCTCTTCTGATATGCCGTTTTTGACACCTGCATCAGGGCGCATTGCAACGCCGGTTGACCCAGGAGCCATCCACCGCGTCAGTTCAACACCATCCATGACGCCTGTCGCTGCGTGTTACATGACATCGCAGGCCGGATCGTCATCGGCAACATATGTCAGGTGTCAAACATGCACGCGCATATCGGTCCATCCTACCACTGGACGGCTTGCTGCGTATGATGCGAGACTTCTGTTTCCCGCGTCCTGTTGCGAGGCCCCCTGGCGCATCCTGCCTTGCGGTTCGACCCTCGGCGCATCCTGTCCGGTCAATCCGCCCCCGGCGCACCCTGTCCGCGTGCCGGGCCGCGTCACATCCACCAGCGCGCGCGGTCGTGGCGCGCCAGCCAGCCACCGAGGCTGAAATGATCCCGCCGGATCAGCAGCACCAGCGCGATGAACGCCGCCAGCACCGCCAGGTCGATCACCTGGTTGCGGTTCACCGGAAATCCCCGCTCGTTGAGCGCGAAAGGATCAAGAAATCCCTCCCAGCGCCGGGTGACGGTAAAGAAATGCATGACCAGCAGGCTACCATAGCTGACATATCGCAGAACGCCGAGCGCCACCAACACGCAGATCGCGATCTGCACGCCACCCACAGCATAGACTTGCATAAGGCTCGCATCTACCCCGTCGAAATGCCGCGCAAGCGCCTGGTATTGCTTGGGCGTGATGATCTTGTGGGCCGCCCACAGGAATATAAACCACGCCAGCCCCAGCCGCAGGATCAACAGCGCCAGACCGTCCAGCCTGTCCTGCGCCGAGAGCCGCATTGCCGCCTGTGATGTCATGACCACCTGTCTCCGATCTGCCGCCTTTCTCGCTAACCGCAACGCGGTTTTTGCGCAACTCACAGCTTGGTCAGGCAGCGCCCATCCGCCCCTCGCGCGCCCCGAATCGGCAGGCCCGCCTGCCACAGGCCGTATATTGGCGCGAAAGCGTTACGATTTCGTTGACAAATCCCTGACGCTGCGAGCGTCACGCGCCCGCCCAATGCCAGATTGCGCACGCCATAAGGCCAGTCTATCCTGCCAAAATGGCCATCCCCGTCGAGACCTTTTTCCTGTCGCCCGATGCCGAGGGCACGCTTCAGGCGCAGATCCGGCAGATGATCGCCGGGGGCATCCTGTCGGGGCGGTTCCGCAAGGGCGAAAAGCTGCCCTCCTCGCGCAAACTCGCCGCGCATCTTGGTGTGAGCCGCATCACCGTAACCCTCGCACTCACCGAATTGCAGGCCAGCGATTACCTGCAATCGCGCGACAGGTCCGGCTACTATGTCTCTGAAAACGCGCCGGAACCTCCGGCTTTCTCCGATCCCGCGCCGCGACGCGAAACGATCGACTGGGCGCGCGCGCTCGGGCGGCGCTACAGCGAGGGCGACACGCCGGAAAAGCCGCTCGACTGGGCGCGCTACCCCTATCCCTTCATCTATGGCCAGACCGATCCGGCGCTGTTCGATCACGCCAACTGGCGGCATTGCGCGCTCCGGGCGCTGGGCGCGCGCGATTTCCACGCGCTGAGCGCCGACCATTACGACCGCGACGATCCCAAGCTGGTGGAATTCATCGCGCGCCACATCCTTCCGCGACGCGGAATCCTCGCCCAACCCTCTGAAATCCTTATCACGATGGGCGCGCAGAACGCGCTCTGGCTGGCCGCGCAAGTGCTGCTCACGCAGCGCCGCACAGCGGTGATCGAGAACCCCTGTTATCACGCGCTGCGCGACATTCTAAACCAAGCGCGCTGCGCGCTGGTGCCGGTGGACGTGGACCGCGACGGCCTGCCACCCGAGGCGCTGCCCGACCGCGCCGACGTGATCTTTACCACGCCAAGCCACCAAGCCCCGACCAATGCCACCATGCCGCTGGTGCGCCGCCATGCCCTGTTGCGCGCCGCTGCCGCGCGCGAGGCGCTCATCGTCGAGGATGATTACGAGTTCGAGATGTCCTTTCTGCGCCCGCCGCTGCCCGCGCTCAAATCGCTCGATACCGAGGGGCGGGTGATTTATGTCGGCTCCTTCTCCAAGTCCATCTTTCCGGGGTTGCGGCTGGGCTATCTGGTCGGCTCGCGCGCCTTTATCAGCGAGGCGCGGGCGCTGCGCGCCTCGGTGCTGCGTCATCCGCCGGGCCTGATGCAGCGCACGGCGGCCTATTTCCTCAGCCTTGGCCATTATGACAGCCTGATCCGGCGCATGGCGCGGGTTCTCGCGCGGCGGCGCGAGGTGATGGAGGCGGCGCTGGCCCGCGAGGGGCTGGAGATCGCCGGGCGCGGCGTGTTCGGTGGCTCCTCGATCTGGATGCAGGCCCCCGACGGGGTGGATACCGCCGTGCGCGACACAGGGTTGCGCGCGCAGGGCGTGTTGATCGAGCCGGGCGCGCCGTTTTTCCACGCCGCCGCCCGCCCGCGCAACTTCTACCGCCTCGCCTATTCCTCTATCTCTGACGAGCGCATCCCCGAGGGCATCGCGCGGCTGGCGCGCGAACTGGCTCGAAATGCCTAAGGTAACTGGCCCTAACCCCGCCCCGGCGGCGCCGCTAACATCTGCGCCAACATCACCCCCATGCCCCGAGGATACGCCCATGAAGATGACCACCGAGGAAGCCTTTGTCAAAACCCTGCAACGGCACGGGATCGAACACGCCTTCGGGATCATCGGCTCGGCCTTCATGCCGATATCCGATCTCTTTCCCAAGGCGGGCATCACCTTCTGGGACTGCGCGCATGAGGGCTCGGGCGGGATGATGGCCGATGGCTACACCCGCGCCTCTGGCCGCATGTCGATGATGATCGCGCAGAACGGCCCCGGCATCACCAATTTCGTGACGCCCGTCAAAACCGCCTACTGGAACCACACGCCGCTTCTGCTGGTCACGCCGCAGGCCGCCAACAAGACCATCGGGCAGGGCGGGTTTCAGGAAATGGAACAGATGAACCTCTTTGCCGATTGCGTCGCCTATCAGGAAGAGGTGCGCGACCCCACCCGCATCGCCGAGGTGCTGAACCGGGTGATCCTCAAGGCGAAACGCGCCTCTGCGCCCGCGCAGATCAACATTCCGCGCGATGTCTGGACGCAGGTGATTGATATCGACCTACCCGCGATGGTCGGCTTCGAGCGTCCCGCCGGTGGGGCTGCGGCGATTTCTGAGGCCGCCAACCTGCTGAGCGCGGCGCGTTTCCCGGTCATCCTCAACGGCGCGGGCGTGGTGCTCGCGGGCGGCATCGACGCCTCGCGCCAGCTTGCCGAGCGGCTCGATGCGCCGGTCTGCGTGGGCTATCAGCACAATGACGCCTTCCCCGGTGCGCACCCGCTTTTCGCCGGGCCCCTGGGCTATAACGGCTCCAGAGCGGCGATGGAGCTCATCTCCAAGGCCGATGTCGTGCTCTGCCTTGGCACCCGCCTCAACCCTTTCTCGACCCTGCCGGGCTATAGCATCGACTATTGGCCGCGCGAGGCAAAGATCATCCAGGTCGATCTCAACCCCGACCGCATCGGCCTGACCAAGCCCGTCACCGTTGGCATCGTGGGCGATGCGAAGCAGGTGGCCGAGGGCATTCTCGCGCATCTGTCGGACAGCGCGGGCGACGCGGACCGCGACAGCCGCCGCGCCGAGATCGCGCAGCGCAAATCGGCATGGGCGCAGCAACTTTCCTCGATGGATCACGAAGAGGACGATCCCGGCACCACATGGAACGCCCGCGCGCGCGGCGCGAAACCCGACTGGATGAGCCCGCGCATGGCCTGGCGCGCGATCCAGAGCGCGCTGCCGAAAGACGCGATCATATCCTCGGATATCGGCAATAACTGCGCCATCGGCAACGCATACCCGTCGTTTGAGGCGGGGCGCAAATACCTTGCGCCGGGGCTTTTCGGCCCCTGCGGTTATGGCCTGCCGTCCATTGTCGGCGCGAAAATCGCCTGCCCCGATGTGCCGGTGGTGGGCTTCGCGGGCGACGGGGCCTTTGGCATCGCGGTGACCGAACTCACCGCCATCGGCCGCCCCGAATGGCCCGCGATCACGCAGGTGGTATTCCGCAACTACCAATGGGGCGCGGAAAAGCGCAACTCGACGCTCTGGTATGACGATAATTTCATCGGCACCGAGCTTGATGAACAGGTCAGCTATGCCGGCATCGCCCGCGCCTGCGGCCTGCAAGGCGTGGTCGCGCGCACCATGGAGGAATTGACCGACGCGCTGGCAACCGCCATCCGCGACCAGATGGAGCATGGCTGCACCACCCTCATCGAGGCGCTGATCAATCAGGAACTGGGCGAGCCGTTCCGCCGCGACGCGATGAAGAAACCGGTGGCCGTGGCCGGGATCGACCCCGCCGACATGCGTGCACAGCAGGTCTGAAATATGACCGTTGGGCCGGTTCTGGTCGTCAACGCCGGGTCCTCCTCGATCAAGCTGGCGGTCTTCGCGGGTGGTGCGGTGCGGCTTTCAGGGCTGGTCGACGGGATCGGCGGCGCGGGGCGGCTGCGGCTGGGTGACGCGCGGCACGCGGGGGATTTCCCCGACCACGCCGCCGCGCTCTCGGCACTTCTGGCCGCGCTGAGTGCGCAGGGCATGCCCCTGACCGCCTTCCGCGCGGCGGCGCATCGCGTGGTGCATGGCGGCAGCCTGACCGCGCCCGCGCGCCTCACGCCGGAGGTGCTTGCCGCCATCCGCGCCGCCATCCCGCTTGCGCCGCTGCACAACCCCCACAACCTCGCCGGGATCGAGACACTGGCGCGCCTTGCGCCCGACCTGCCGCAAACCGCAAGCTTCGACACCGCCTTTCACGCCACCAACCCCGATCTGGCCACCCACTACGCTGTTCCGGCGCATATCGCCGCGCGCGGCATCAGGCGCTATGGCTTTCACGGCATCTCGTTTGCCGCGCTCACCGAGGCCCTGCCACGCCTCTCCGGTGCGCCCTTGCCCGCACGCCTGCTGGCGCTGCATCTGGGCAATGGCTGCTCGCTCTGTGCCATCCGCGACGGGCAGTCGGTCGCCACCACGATGGGCTATTCGCCGCTCAGCGGGCTGACCATGGGCACCCGCGCGGGCGAGATCGACGGCAACGCCGTGCTGCAGCTGGCCGAAGAGGATGGTATCAAAGCCACGCGCCACCTGCTCAATCACGAAAGCGGGCTGCGCGGCCTCTCGGGCGGGCCGTCGGACATGCGCGCCCTCATCGCAGCCGACACCGCCGAGAGCCGCTTTGCCATAGACCATTTCTGCTACTGGGCCACGCGCCACGCCGGATCGCTGATCGCCGCCATGGGCGGCGTCGATGCGCTCGCCTTCACCGGCGGCATCGGCGAGAACGCGGCCCCCATACGCTCGCGTATTGTCAACGGCTTGGCCTGGCTCGGCGCGCGGCTCGACGAGGACGCGAACGCCGCAGGCGCGCCCCGCCTTCACGCGCCGGGCTCCCTGCCCATCTGGATCGTCCCCGCCGCCGAGGAGGCCCGCATCGCCGCAGATGCTCTGGCCTTGCTGGACGCCCCGAAATAGAACATCACACCTGTCAGTTTCGGATTTTCAAAACATATGTTCGGAAAACAGGAATTAAGCGGAATACGGGTCGCAAGGTCCGCAATCCTGTCCTAATCTCCCACCCAAGGAGGCGCGCACGCATGACACACCAACCCCGGCTCGATACCTCGCCGCATGTCTCGGACGAGGTGCGCCGCACGACGTGCTACATGTGCGCCTGCCGCTGCGGCATCAACGTGCATATGAAGGGCGGCAAGGTCGCCTATATCGAGGGCAACCGCGACCACCCGGTGAACCGCGGCGTGCTCTGCGCCAAGGGCTCGGCAGGGATCATGCAGCACAACGCCCCCTCGCGGCTGCGCGCACCTTTGAGGCGCGTCGGCCCGCGTGGCTCGGGCGAATTTCAGGAAATCACCTGGGACGAGGCGCTGCAAATCGCCTGCGACTGGCTGGAACCCATCCGCCGCGACGACCCGTCAAAGCTTGCCTTTTTCACCGGACGCGACCAATCCCAAAGCTTCACCAGCTACTGGGCACAGAATTTCGGCACGCCGAATTATGCCGCGCATGGCGGTTTCTGCTCGGTCAACATGGCGGCGGCGGGCATCTACACGATGGGCGGCGCGTTCTGGGAGTTCGGGCAGCCGGATTGGGATCACACCAAGCTCTTCATCCTTTTCGGCGTGGCCGAGGATCACGATTCGAACCCGATCAAGATGGGGATCGGTCGCATCAAGGCACGCGGGGCGCGCGTGATCGGCGTCAATCCCATTCGCACCGGCTATAACGCCGTGGCCGATGATTGGGTTGGGATCACGCCGGGCACCGATGGCCTCTTCATCCTCTCACTCATCCACGAACTGATGGCGGCGGGCAAGATCGACCTCGATTACCTCGCCCGCTACACCAACGCGCCGGTGCTGGTAAACGCCGATCCCGCCTCGCCCGAACACGGGCTTTTCTTGCGTGACGCCGATGGCAAGCCGCTGGTCATCGACCGCACCACCGGGCAACCCACCGCGTTCGACAGGCCCGGCGTGCGCCCCGACCTCAGCGCCACGCATGAGGTGGATGGCATCACCCACCGCCCCGTCATGCACCTGATGGCCGAGCGTTACCTTGATCCGCAATACGCCCCCGAGGCGGTGGCCGAGCGCTGCGGCATCACGTCTGACAAGATCCGCCGCATCGCCGCCGAAATCGCCCGCGTGGCCTTTGACGAGGCAATCACCCTAGATCACGCATGGACCGATTTCCGCGGCGAGACGCATCAGACCATGGTGGGCCGCCCGGTCAGCTTTCACGCCATGCGCGGCATCTCGGCCCATTCCAACGGGTTCCAGACGGCGCGCGCGCTGCATGTGCTGCAAATCCTGCTGGGCACGGTCGAGGTGCCCGGCGGCTTTCGGTTCAAACCGCCCTATCCCAAACCGGTCAGCGCCCACCCGACGCCCCATTGCAAGGCCACGCCGATGAACCCGCTCGACGGCCCGCATCTAGGCTATCCGCGCGGCCCCGAGGATCTCGCGCTCAAGCCCGACGGCAGCCCCGCGCGTATCGACAAGGCGTTCACCTGGGAAAACCCGATGTCGGCGCATGGGCTGATGCATATGGTCATCTCCAACGCCCATGCGGGCGATCCCTACCGCATAGACACGCTCTTTCTCTACATGGCCAACATGGCGTGGAATTCCTCGATGAATACACGCGGCGTGATGGAGATGCTGACCGACCGGGACGAGAGCGGCAACTATGTCATCCCCCACATCATCTATTCGGACGCCTACAGCTCCGAAATGGTCGCCTATGCCGACCTGATCCTGCCCGACACGACCTATCTGGAGCGCCACGATTGCATCTCGCTGCTCGATCGCCCGATCTGCGAGGCCGACGCGGCGGCGGACGCGATCCGCTGGCCGGTCGTCGCGCCCGACCGGGATGTGCGCGGCTTCCAGACGGTGCTGGTGCAGCTTGCCAACAAGCTCAAACTGCCCGGTTTCACCACCGAGGACGGCACCGCCAGATACACCGATTACGCTGATTACATCGTCAATCACGAACGCAAGCCGGGCATCGGCCCGCTCATGGGCTTTCGCGGCGACGGCTCTGCCGTGGGGCGCGGCGCGCCCAATCCCGAGCAGCTTGACCGCTACATCGAGAGCGGCGGCTTTTTCGTGAGCCACATCCCCGAGGGCGCGAATTACTACAAGCCGTGGAACATGGCCTATCAGGACTGGGCCGTGGGCATCGGCATTTTCGACAAACCCCAGCCCTACATCTTCGACCTCTACGCCGAGCCGATGCGCCGCTTCCAGCTTGCCGCCGAGGGCCATGGCGACCGCCAGCCCCCCGACCACCTGCGCGCACAGATCAAATCCACGATGGACCCGCTGCCGATCTGGTATCCGCCCTTCGAGGATGACAGCGTCGATACCGAGGAATTCCCCGTTCATGCGCTGACACAACGCCCCATGGCGATGTATCATTCCTGGGGCACGCAAAACGCCTGGCTGCGCCAGATCCACGGGGAAAACCCGCTCTACCTGCCCACGCGACTCTGGCAGGACCACGGCTTCACGGAGGGTGACTGGGCGCGCGTCACCTCGCCCCATGGCAGCATCACCGTGCCCGTCGCCCATATGGCGGCGCTGAATGAGAACACCGTCTGGACATGGAACGCCATCGGCAAGCGCAAGGGGGCCTGGGCGCTCTCGGACGACGCGCCCGAGGCCACGCGCGGCTTCCTGCTCAACCACCTGATCCACGAGCTTCTACCGGCCAAGGGCGACGGCCTCAGATGGTCCAATTCCGACCCCATCACCGGGCAGGCGGCATGGTTCGACCTCAGGGTAAAGATCGAAAAGGCCCCCGCGCCCGCCGAGGCGCAACCGGCCTATCCCCCGATCAAATCGCCCGTGGGCCAAGGCCCTGACCACCTCGCGTGGAAGGTAGGGAAATGACCAGGTTTCATCTTGCCATAAATATTCCGGGGTCGCCATTGTCGCGTCATTGGTCCGAGAGACAATGGCGACGGGCAGCGCCCCAGTCCCGCCCTATCCCCATGCGCGAGGGCTGATCATGACCACCCTGCCCGAAACCACCACCCGCAAGCTCGGCCTTGTCATCGACCTCGACACCTGTGTCGGCTGTCATGCCTGCGTGACCGCCTGCAAGGGCTGGAACACCGAGAATTACGGCGCGCCCCTGTCGGATCAAGACCCCTACGGCGCGACCCCCTCCGGCACCTTCCTCAACCGCATCCACAGCTACGAGGTGCAGCCCGAGGCAGGGGCCGCGCAGCTTGTGCATTTCCCCAAATCCTGCCTGCATTGCGACGATGCGCCCTGCGTCACCGTCTGCCCCACGGGGGCCAGCTACAAGCGCGTGGAAGATGGCGTCGTTCTGGTCAACGAGAGCGATTGCATCGGCTGCGGGCTCTGCGCCTGGGCCTGCCCCTACGGCGCGCGGGAAATGGACGCAGCCGAGGGGGTCATGAAGAAATGCACGCTGTGCGTGGATCGCATTTATAACGAGAACCTGCCCGAGGAAGACCGGCTGCCCGCCTGCGTGCGCACCTGCCCGGCGGGCGCGCGGCATTTCGGCGATCTGGGCGATCCCGACAGCGACGTAAGCCGCCTTGTCGCGGAACGCGGCGGCATGGACCTCATGCCCGAGCAGGGCACCGCCCCCGTGAACAAATACCTGCCGCCCCGCCCGCGCGACCGGCTCGACGAGGTGGATGTGCTGGCCCCGCTGCTCGCGCCCGTGGCGCAGGAGGCCACGGGCTTTCTCGGCTGGCTCGACCGCGCATTGGAGAAGCTCTGACATGCATCCTGCCGCTTCCGTCATCGCCTTCACCACGCTTTCGGGTGCGGGCTTTGGCCTGCTTTTCTGGCTCGGCCTCGGCCTGCCTTCTGTGACCGGCTGGGTTGCCTTCGTCTTCTTCGCCATCGGATTTGCGCTGGCGGCGGGGGGGCTTCTGGCCTCGACCTTCCATCTCGGCCACCCCGAGCGCGCGTGGAAAGCGTTCAGCCAGTGGCGCTCAAGCTGGCTCTCGCGCGAGGGTGTCTGCGCCGTGGCCGCGCTCACGGTCATGGCCGCCTATGGCGCGGGGGTGGTGTTCTGGGGCACCGCGCTTGCCCCGCTGGGTTGGCTCGGCGCGGCGCTGGCGCTCGCCACGGTCTTCACTACCTCGATGATCTACGCGCAATTGCGCAGCGTGCCGCGCTGGCAAAGCCCGCTCACGCCTGCGCTTTTCATAACGGTCTCGCTTGGCGGCGGCGCGCTGCTGGCGGGGCAGGTCACGGCGGCGATGGCGCTTCTGGCGCTGGCGGGCGTCGTGCAACTTCTCTGGTGGCAGCGCGGCGACCGGGCCTTTGCCGAGAGCGCCACCGACATTGCCAGCGCCACCGGTCTGGGCCGCATCGGCGCGGTGCGCAGCTTTGCGCCCCCCCATACCGGCAGCAATTACCTCCTGCGCGAGATGGTCCATGAGGTGGGCCGCAAACATGCGCGCCGCCTTCGGGTGATCGCGCTCGCGCTCGGCTACGTGGTGCCGGTGGCGCTGCTGGCACTGCCCTTTGGCCATGCGCTCGCCGCGTTGGCGGTGCTCTGCCACCTCGTGGGCATCCTTGCCTCGCGCTGGCTCTTCTTCGCCGAGGCAGAGCATGTCGTGGGGCTTTATTACGGCAAGCGGTAGGGCCGAGACCTCAGCCCTCGCGCCATTCGCCGCCCTCGGGCGCGCCACGCCGCGCCCAGAACCTGTTCCATCGCACGCGAAGAGCCCAGTAAAGCGCGGCCAGAAGCACCAGCACGATGATGTTGAACCACGGGATGATCCGCGCATCCGGCCCCGCGACCGGCCAGATCGCGACGGCATTGGGATAGATCGAAAGGAACTCGTTGCGCCAGCCATAATGGCGCACGGCCACCCATTGTGCGGTCTCGGCTGATTTCTTCGACATCATGTCCGACGCCTCGGCCTGAAGGTTCGAGGTGTCGAACTTGAAATAGGGCGGCCAGCCCCAGCCGGTATCCTCGTTGCGATAGATCATCGGCTTGTCATCGGGCATAAATGTCTGGATGAAAAACACGTCGCGCTCGGTCGCGGCGACGTTCTCGCCGGTGGCGGCGTTCGACCAAAAGAGCGCGTTCTCGCCGGGATTGACGCGCTTTTCATAGGTATCGGTGATCCGCACGATATCGTGCTGGGGCAGGGTATAGTGCAGGAACGCCAGCACCACCGCCCAGAAGAGCGCCCGAAATCCCCATTTGACATAGACCATTTCCCGGCCTCCTCAGTTGAAATTCGTGAGCCAGATCAGCAGCGTGATCGCGCTTACCGGCAGGATATAGACCAGCCACAGAAGTTTGCGCCGCAAGGATCGCTCATATTGCGCCATACCTTCGGCGATATAGGCGTCGCGATTGCCGGGGCGGCCGGCCTCTTCCCAGTCCTGTTCCATCCGCACACGCCGCCGCGCCCGGAAATGCCACGACAGGCCCAGATAGAGCAGCGTAAGGGCGATCCCCCCGAAGATCACAAGCCGCAGCAGCGCAACCATGCCCCATCTCCCGCCAGCACCCTTGGTAGGCGCGCGCGCCCCTTGTGCCTCAAAGCGGGCGGTTGCGCAAACGCGACATGACGTGGGCCGGGTGAAACGCTTTGCGCGGTCAGCCTCGTTTCAGGCCGCGCGGGCAGCAGCCAGCGTGATCGCCTCGTAGGATTTCAGCACCGGCCAAAGCGGGCGCGGATGCTCGGGCAGGCGCGCGCGGTTAAGCCCGGCCAGAAGGCTCATCGCCACGATCTCGGGCTGGCGCCGTATCCGCCCCAGATAGAGGCTCTCGCTGCGCGCGCCCGCTGCCTCGATCTCCTCGTGGTCCGGCAACACAAGGCCATGATAGCGCACCAGCGGCCCCGCCTCGGCATATGTGGCGGCCGATCCGTTGACCAGATGACAGGCCGCGACCAGCACCGCCTCGGAGCCGAACAGGTATTCCACATCCGAGCCGCCGATCACCAGCCGCTGATGCGGGGCGACGACGATATCGGCGCGCAGCCCGAAATAGGGCGCGCGCAGCCGGACGGGCCGGAAACTGCCCGCCGCTGGCACGCGACGCTCGAGCCGGTGCAGCACCGGCACCACCGCGCCCCCCGTTCCGCGCACGCAATCGCCCCGCCGCAGGCGCGCCGCCTCGACATAGCCCTGCGGCGTGCGCACCGGCACCGTGCCCGAAAGGCCCGGCATCGGCCCCACGGGCTCGACCTCGTCGGACAGCGCGGCAAAGATCACCTCCGGGTCAAGATGGCGCTGGCGCGGATCGGTGAAGGCGGTGCGCAGATCCGAGAGCGGCATCGGGTGCGGCGGCGGCACGGGGATGGTGCGCACGCCGATGATGCCGGGCCGCTCGAGCGATAGCCGCCCCTGCCGCGCGGGCGCATCCCAGCTATAGCTGATGCGCAGGCTGTCGGCGCGGTCATCGGGCCGGAACGGCAAGATGGCGTGGCGCACGTCGCGCTCCTGCGTCTCGATCAGCGCCACGCCCCCCGACGGCAAAAGCTGCAAGGAAAAACTGCCATGCCAAGGATGCGTGCGCCCGAAGGACAAAAGCACCTGTGGCCGTTTCCCGATTGCGGGCCGCGTCTCGATCATCAGCGTGCCGCGCGGCAACAGCGTGGTCGGATCAGGCAGCGGCTGCCGCCCCGTGGTGCCGATCCCACCCGCCGCGAACTGCCCGCCATCGCGACCGGTCAGCGCGATCCAGCCCATCTCAGGCCGCCCGCCCCGGATGCCCCAAGAGCCGCGCCTCGAAAGGCCGCAACGTGCGCCGCGCGGCGGGGCTGTAGCCTGCGCCGGTGGCGGGGTCGATCTCGGGGAAAAGCGCGTGTATCTCGGCCAGTGCCGCCCGCTCGAAGCTGCGCACCGCCTGCGGCCCCGGCATAAAGCTCTCGGTGGCCAGACCCTCCGACCAGATCACCTGATGGCGGTCGAACATCAGATGCACATAGGTCACCTCGCCGCCCTCCACGCGCCGCACCGAGCGGTCATTGACCAGATCGCGCGCTGCCACCAGAACCTCGCTCTCGCCGAACAGCAATTCGGCCAGCGCATCGCGCACCAGCACCCGGTGCAGCGGCGACAGCCAAAGCTCGCCATGCGCGCCGAACGTGTCGGCGGCGATGCGGATCGGCGCGAAATCGCCCGTTGCGGCCACCGTGCGGCACCCGGTCCAGCGCAGCGGCTGCGCGCCCTCGTCGCGGGTGAGCACCAGATCGCCGGGGCGCAGGGCCTCGACCGGCACTTGGCCTTCGGTCGTGCGGATACGCGCCCCGGCCACGAAGCAGGGCACCGAATCGACCGTGACCATGCCGGTATCGCTTTGCCCGGTGCTGCTTGCGACCCCGTAGGTAAAGTTGGCCACTTCGGTATCGCCATCGCCGATCAACGTCACAGTGCCATCGGCGTTAAGCTCGATCTGCTGGCCCGAGGGCAGCGTGACGATATCGCCCGCCGTCACCGCCTGGCCGTTGAGATGGGTGATGGTGAGCGTGCCGCTGGTCTCGTTGACATCGTTGCCCAGCAGGTCGATGACCCGGCTGCCATCGGGGAACAACGTAGTGCTGTCGGCATTGGCCACCAGCGAGGTCTGAAGGGTGTCGGCGGCGATCAGCAGGTTGGAATCGTAATTCGTGTCGTTCACGTCGGCGATCCCGACGCGGAGCGAATTGACCTCGCCCGCATTGACCGGGATGGTCAGGCTCATGGTCAGCGTAAAGCCGTCCATCTCGGTGTTGAAATCGCTGCCGGTATTGTCGACGAACAGGTTCGCGTTCGAGGTGTCATTGATGTTGTTGGGCGCGACATCACCGGTGCCCACATTGATAGGCACCAGCGTTCCGTTGATCCAGACAGCAACCGAATCCTGAAACTGGCTGGTGGTGAATTCCGGGTATTCCTCGGAGGCAAAGACGAACTGCATCGTCATCACATCGCCGGTAGGGGTGAAATTCACATCTATCCATGCCGCATCATAAGTGGATGACCCGGCGGCGGCATTGAACAGCGGATCGTTGTTCACCCCGCCGGTGTTGGTGCTGGTGCTTGGGCTCTGGTTGGCATCGTTGTTGGCCCACCACGCCCAGGGCGGGGCGTTCGTGAAATCGCCTGCGCGCCCCGTCGACAGGATCACGCCGGTATCCGAGGGCGTGACACCGGGCGAGACGCTGTCGCCGTTGCTGTAAAGGCCCGAAGACCGCGCATCGCCGGTATAGCTGGCGCTCTGGATCGTGACCCCGTCGCCGAATATGGCCCGCGCCATATCCATCGCCGACGCATTGGTATTGACCGGGAGTTTGGATGCGGTCGCCATGTCTGTCCACCTCGCTCATGCAAGGCAGGACGCACGATTTTCACAGAGTCAGGATAACACGGCGCATCACCCCGGTGATCTGCCGTCGTTCCCTCTGATCGGGCCGCTTGCGTCCGTTTGACGGATCTTCGGACCCTGTTACCGCTCGTTTCGACCTGCCTCGGTCTTTGTTTTTCCAAGTGATAGCAAATCTTTCCGGTCTTGTTAAGGTTTATCGGCGCTCCGCGCCATTTGCACCCGCCCGCGATCCGCGCTAGCCAAGGCGCATCAGATGAAAGGTTGCCCCATGCCCGCCGCCCCGCTCGATCCCGTGCGCCTCACCGCCGATCTCATCCGCTGCGCCTCGGTCACGCCCGAGGAGGGCGGCGCGCTCGCGTTGCTGGAGGGGGTTCTTTCGGAGGCGGGCTTTGCCTGCACCCGCGTGGACCGGGGCGGCATCGCCAATCTCTTCGCCCGCTGGGGCGCGAAGGGGGCCGCGAAGAGCTTCGGCTTCAACGGCCATACCGACGTGGTGCCGGTGGGGGATGAGGGCGCATGGTCGGTGCCCCCCTTCGGCGGGGTGGAAAAGGACGGGATGCTCTGGGGGCGGGGCGCGTCGGATATGAAATCCGGCGTTGCCGCCTTTGCCGCCGCGGCGGTGGATTTCGTCCGGCAGACGCCCCCCGACGGTGCGGTGATCCTCGCCATCACCGGCGATGAGGAGGGCGACGCCACCGACGGTACCCGCGCGCTGCTCGACTGGATGGACGCGCAGGGCGAGCGCATGACCGCCTGCCTTGTCGGAGAGCCGACCTGCCCCGAGCGCATGGGCGAGATGATCAAGATCGGGCGCCGCGGCTCGATGACCGCGCATATCACCGTGACCGGCGTGCAGGGCCATTCCGCCTATCCGCACCGCGCGCGCAATCCTCTGCCCGCCATGGCGCGGCTCATGGACCGGCTCGCCTCGCATACCCTCGATGAGGGCACCGCGCATTTCGACCCTTCGACGCTCGCCATTGTCACCATCGACACCGGCAACCCCGCCACCAACGTGATCCCCGCCGAGTGCCGCGCCACCGTCAACATCCGCTTCAACGACGCCCATGACAGCGCCAGCCTCACCGCCTGGATGCAGGCCGAGATCGACCGCGTGGCCGCCGAATTCGACGTGACGGGCGCGATGCGCGTCAAGGTCTCGGGCGAAAGCTTCCTCACCCCCCCCGGCCCGCTCTCCGATCTCGTCGCCCGCGCGGTCGAGGCGGAAACCGGCGTTGTGCCGGTGCTCTCGACCACGGGCGGCACCTCGGACGCGCGCTTTGTCAAAGATCACTGCCCGGTGGTGGAATTCGGCCTTGTCGGCCAGACCATGCACCAGGTGGATGAGCGGGTGGACCTTGTCCATATTCGTCAGTTAAAGGCAATCTATACCCAGATTCTGGGCGACTACTTTACATGACCCAACAAACCCTCGTCGTCATGCTCAAGGAGCCACGCCCCGGCCGCGTCAAGACACGGCTGGGGCGCGGCATCGGCATGGTGGCCGCCGCATGGTGGTTTCGCCATCAGGTCGCGCGGCTCCTACGCCGAGTGGAAGACCCGCGTTGGCGTCTCGTGCTCGCCGTCAGCCCCGACCGCGACGGGCTGGCAAGCCGCGTCTGGCCCGCGCATCTGCCCCGTGTGCCACAAGGCCGGGGTGATCTCGGCGACCGGATGGCGCGCCTCTTTCGCAGCCTGCCGCCGGGGCCGGTCTGCATCATCGGCGCGGATATTCCCGGCATCGAGGCCCCCCATATCGCCCGCGCCTTTGCCGCGCTCGGGCACCATGACGCGGTGATCGGCCCCGCGCCCGATGGTGGCTACTGGCTTATCGGGCTGCGGCGCACGGGGGCGGTGCCCGCACGCCTCTTTGACGGCGTGCGCTGGTCGAGCGAGCACACCCGCGCCGACACAATCCACAGCCTCAAGGGCCAACGCATTGCTCTCATCGAGACGCTGCGCGACGTGGACGAGGCGCGCGACCTCAGCCGACCAACCGCCCGAACACAAGCCTGAGGATCTCCGCCAGCCCCGCCGCATCCTGCGCGCCAAAGGCCGCGGGCCGGTCGCTGTCGATATCGAGCACCGCAATGAGATCGCCCGCCGCGTTCCACACTGGCAAAACAATCTCGGACCGGGTCGAGGCGGCGCAGGCGATATGGTCGGCAAACACCTCCACATCCTCGACGATCTGCACCTCGCCGGTGCGCGCCGCCGCCCCGCAGACCCCCCGCGAGAACGGGATCACAAGGCAACCATGCCCGCCCTGATACGGCCCGATCTTGAGCATTTCCGGCCCGGTCACCCGGTAGAAGCCGGTCCAGTCGAACCGCTCATCGGCATGGTGCAACTCGCACACCACCGTGGCCATGAGCGCCACAGCATCCGTCTCACCCTCGGTCAGCGACAGGATGGTTTTCGTGGTGGCTGCGTAATCTATCCGCATGGATGTGCTCCTGTGGCGGGCAAGCGGCCCGCTCAGCCCCGCTCGATGGCAATCGCCGTGCCCTCGCCGCCGCCGATGCAAATGGCGGCCACGCCGCGCCTCAGCCCGCGTTTTTCCAGCGCGTTCAAGAGCGTCACCATGATCCGCGCGCCCGAGGCCCCGATGGGATGACCCAAAGCACAGGCCCCACCATTGACATTCACCCGTGCACGCGGCAGCCCCATCTCGTGCATGAAGGCCATCGGCACCACGGCAAAGGCCTCGTTCACCTCCCACAGGTCCACATCCTCCACCGACCAGCCCAGCCGCTTGAGCAGCTTCTGCGCGGCGGGCACCGGCGCGGTGGTGAACCATCCCGGCGCCTGCGCGTGGCTCGCGTGGCCCAGGATGCGCGCGCGGATATTGAGGCCGCGCGCCTCAGCCGCCTCGCGCGAGGCAATGACCAGCGCCGCCGCGCCGTCGCTGATCGAGCTTGAATTGGCCGCCGTCACCGTGCCCCCCTCGCGAAAGGCGGGCTTGAGCTGCGGGATCTTCTCGGGCCGCGCCTTGGCGGGCTGTTCGTCGCGCGAAATCACCACCTCGCCTTTGCGCGTGCGGATCGTCACCGGCGCGATCTCGCCCTCGAACGCGCCCGATGTCTCCGCATCGAGCGCGCCTTGCAGCGAACCCAGCGCATACTCATCCTGCGCCTCGCGGGTGAACTGGAATTTCTCAGCGCAATCCTCGGCGAAAGTGCCCATCAGGCGGCCCTTGTCATAGGCATCCTCCAGCCCGTCGAGAAACATGTGGTCGATCACCTGCGCGTGCCCAAGCCGCGCGCCGCCGCGCATCTTGGGCAAAAGATAAGGCGCGCAGGACATCGATTCCATGCCGCCCGCGATCATCGCCTCCGCATGGCCCAGCGCGATCTGGTCAAACGCCATCATCGCCGCCTTCATGCCTGAGCCGCACATCTTGTTGAGCGTGGTGGCAGGCACCTCCTCGCCCAATCCACCAAGGAACCCCGCCTGCCGCGCCGGGGCCTGCCCTTGGCCCGCAGGCAGCACGCAGCCCATCAGCACCTCGTCCACCGTCGCCGCGCGCGCATCGCCGAGCGCCGCCTTTATCGCCGCGCCACCCAGCGTGGCCGCCGCCACCCCGTCGAAATCATCCTGAAAGCCACCCATCGGCGTGCGTGCCGCACCCGCGATCACAACGTCGCGCATTGTCAGTCCTCCTCGAAATTTGTCATCTGCTTACCGGATGGAAAGGAATCGGGTCTAGCCTTGGCTGTATTACTACGTAGCACGCCGGAGGCACGATGGAATTTCTCGAAACCTGTCACGACACGGTCAAGATCGTCACCGTTCCCGAATCGCGGATCGACGCCGCCGCCGCCATCCGATTCAAGGACGCGATGCGCGCGGCCACGGCAGAGGGGCCAGATCATGTCGTGCTCGACCTCTCGAACGTGGCTTTCGTCGATTCCAGCGGCCTCGGGGCCATCGTCGCTGCGATGAAGCAGATGGGCGAGGGGCGCAGGCTCGATCTTGCCGGTCTCACGCCCGACGTGGCCAAGGTGTTTCGCCTCACGCGCATGGATAGCGTGTTTGTCATCCATGACCGCGCCGACGGCGCGCTGAGCCGTGCCACGGGCTGAGCGGCGCGTTGCGGCGCGCGCCCCGAAAGCATCGGGATCGGATCGGCACATGACGGCGGAATTCCACCTTCGGGCCGGGGCAAGCGAGATGTCGGTGCGCGGCCTGCTGTCGGCGCTGCGTGCCCGGTTGCGCGCGCATGGCCTGCCCGAGGCGGCCTGCGGCACGGTTGAAATCGTCCTCGCCGAGGCGCTCAACAATATCGTGGAACATGCCTATGCCGGCACGGATCGGGGCGAGATCAGGCTTCACGCGCGGCTTGGGCCGGGGAAGCTGATCTGCACGCTGAGCGACCGTGGCGCGGCGCTTCCCGCGCAGGGCCTGCCCGAGGGCCGCCTGCCCGAGATCGGGCCGGCGCAGGACACGCTCCCCGAAGGCGGCTTTGGCTGGTTTCTCATCCGCAGCCTGACGCGCGACATCCGGTATTCGCGCGACGCGGGTGGCAACCGGCTCACGCTTTCGTTCGATCTGCCGGGTCTCGATGGGGCGACCACGTGAAACAGCCCTCTTTGCAACCGGTGCGTGTGGGTGCCCTGATAAGACCCCATTTCAACCCAACTGCTGCCGCACGCAAATGTGAAACCCGGTCTTGTAGCTGCATATGGCTTCCCCCGGCGTCGCGTGTTTTTGCCCCCACCCAGTGCGCGGCGCCGGGGTTCTTCTCTCCCCCAGACATGGCATTGGCATTCCCCGCAACCCGGCCTAGGCTGCGCGCGATTGCAAGACAGCGGAGAGACAGACATGCGCGATTTCCACCTTCCGGGGCGCTCGGGCACCTATGCCGCCAATGGCATGTGCGCAACCTCGCACCCGCTCGCGGCGCGCGCCGCGATCGACATTCTCGAGCGCGGCGGCAACGCGATGGATGCGGCCATCGCGGGCGCGGTTCTTTTGGGCATCTGCGAGCCGCAGATGACCGGCATCGGCGGCGATTGTTTCGCGCTTTTCACCACGCCCGGTGATCCGAGGATTCGTGCGCTCAACGGCTCGGGGCGCGCCCCCGCCGCCGCCTCTGCCGAGGCGCTGCGCGCTGCCGGGCATGAAACCGTGCCGCTGCATTCGGCCCATGCCGTCACCGTGCCCTGCGCCATCGATGCCTTTTGCCGCCTGTCGGCCGATCACGGGCGGCTCGGCCTCGACGCGCTGCTCGCGCCCGCCATCCGCTATGCCGAGGAGGGCGTGCCGGTCGCGCCCCGCGTCGCCTTTGACTGGCCAACCGCGGGCAAGGCGCTTCAGGGTCACGGGATCACCCATTTCAGCCGTGCGGGCGCGCCGCTCACCACCGGCGAAATATTCCGCGCCCCCGGCCAGGCCGAGGTGCTGCGCCGAATCGCCCGAGACGGGCGCGCGGCCTTCTACGAGGGTGAGGTGGCCGAGGACATGCTCGCCGCGCTGCGTGCCCTGGGCGGCCCCCACGAGGCCGCCGATTTCGCCGCCGCCGAGAGCGATTACACCGATCCGGTGAGCGGCGACTACAAGACATCCACCCTCGTCGAGCATCCGCCCAACGGCCAGGGCGCGACAGCGATCTTGCTGCTCAACATCCTCAAGCATTTCGACATCAAGGCGATGGCACCCGGCAGCGCCGCGCGCGTCCATCTCGAGGCCGAGGCGACCAGGCTTGCCTATGATGCGCGCAACCGCATCATCGCCGATCCCGATCACACATCGCGGCTCGATCACATGCTCAGCATGGACACGGCGGCGCGTCTTGCCGCGCTCATCGACCCGCGCCGCGCCATGCCCGCCGCCGCACCGCTCGCCGAGGCGGTGCACCGCGACACGGTCTATATCACCGTGGTCGATCGAGACCGCATGGCGGTGTCGTTCATCTACTCGATCTTCCACGGCTTCGGTTCGGGCATCGCGTCGGAGAAATTCGGCATCCTGCTGCAAAATCGCGGCGCGGGCTTCACGCTGGAGGCAGGCCACCCCAACGAGCTGGCCCCCGGCAAGCGCCCGATGCACACGATCATCCCCGGAATGCTGGCGGAAAACGGTCGCGTCACCATGCCTTTCGGCGTGATGGGCGGGGCCTATCAGCCCGCAGGCCACGCGCGGCTTGTCTCCAATATCGTTGATTTCGGCATGGATGTGCAGGCAGCCATCGACGCGCCGCGCGCCTTTGCCGATCCGGCGGGGGGGCTCAAGCTCGAGCGCGGCCATGCGCCCGATGTGGCGCAGGCGCTCGCCGATATGGGCCACGAGGTGAGCATCCCGGAGGTGCCGCTGGGTGGCGCGCAGGCGATCCGAATCCATGACAGCGGCGTGCTCGAGGGTGGCAGCGATGCGCGCAAGGATGGCTGCGCGCTGGGGTATTGACGCGCGGGCGGGGGAAACCCCGCCACACCCTCAATTGAGCTGGAAATGCAGCGGGTAATACCCGTCTTCGAACGGCCCGAACAGGTCGGGAATGTCGGGATGGTCCACCGGCTCGCCGGAATAGTCGGCGACGAGGTTCTGCTCGCTGACATAGGCGACGTAATAGCTCTGCTCGTTCTCTGCCAGAAGGTGATAGAACGGCTGTTCGCGCGACGGGCGGCTGTCCTCGGGGATGGCCGCATACCATTCCTCGGTATTGGAAAACTGCGGGTCAACGTCGAACACCACCCCCCGAAAGGGATGTTTCTTGTGCTTGACCACCTGGCCGAGTGCGTATTTTGCGTGAGTCTTTATCATCGTTTTGCCCTAGCACAGATATTAACCGCTGCAAGCGGGCTTTGTCCAATCATGCGCCGAAACGCGCCGGAAACAGTCTGTGAACGGGCGTGAGACGGGCGTGGCCAGACACCGCGCCGCACGGGGATAGGGGATTCCCCCCGACGCGCAAATCCGCTACACTGCCTGAAAAAAAGATCGAAGCGAAAGCGAGAGGCAGATGAGCAGAATTTTCGGCGCGCTTCTGGCGCTTCTTCTGGTGGCGTCCTGTGGCGGTGGCGGCTACGGCACGGCCCCGCGCAATCTCGACAATGCCTGTGCGATCCTGAACGAGCGGCCCGAATATGCCCGCGCCTTCGAGAGCTCGGCCCGGCGCTGGGGCATTCCTGCCCATGTCCAGATGGCGACCATCTACCAGGAAAGCAAGTTCATCAGCGATGCGCGCACGCCCCATCGCTGGGCCCTCGGGGTGATCCCAACCGGGCGGATCAGTTCCGCCTACGGCTACAGCCAGGCGCTTGACGGGACATGGGACGAATACATGGCCGAAGCCGGCCGCTGGGGCGCGCGGCGCGACGATATTCGCGATTCGGCGGATTTCATCGGCTGGTATATGGCCAAATCCACCGAGCGGCTGGGGATTTCGCCCCAAGACGCGCGCAACCAGTATCTTGCCTATCACGAGGGGCGCGCCGGTTTCGCCCGCCGCAACCACAATTCCAAGCCGTGGCTGATGCGCGTCGCCGCCGATGTGGAAACCCGCGCCCAGCGCTACCGCGCGCAGCTTGGCACCTGCCGCGCCGGGCGCGGCCTGGTATAAAGGTCGGCTGCTTTGGCAGGGGGGCCGCCGCTCTTGCGGGTGAGGCTCAGTGCCTGTTGCTGCCATTGGCTTTCTGCCCCCCCGCGCGGAACAAGGCGCGCTTGCGCGCCGCCGCGCGAGCGCCCGACCGCCCCCCGGGCGGGCGCTTTGGCAACGGTGAAACCATTACAATCGTTCGAGTATTTGGCAGACATAAAGTGCCACGCACAGCCGTTGCAGCGCCCCCCCGCGGTCGGGCCCTCGCGCGGCTCATCGCATCATATCGAACGGCGTCTTAAGGCCCTTCACGCCATTTCTCCGGCAACATGGCAGGCAACGCCATCGCGCACCTCTGGTATCCGTCAGAGGCCGAGCATACGCGCGCTCAGCGGTCGATGCGGCGCTTCTCGGTGCCCGGAATGACGAATTTATCATCGTCAAGCCGCACATCGCGGCGCAAATCGCCCAGGATCACCGTGGTTCTGCCGCCATTTGCATCGTTGATGATCCATTGGCGCAGTTCCACCGGGTCGGCGGTAAAGACCAGGTCGATGCTGCCATATTCGGGGTTTTTCGGGTCCTGCGCGCGCACTGTGGTGGTCACGCCGTCGCTCGCGTGGCCCACGACCATCCGCTCGCGGGTGAGATCGACATTGCGCGCGAGGATGATCTTGAGCGGCGTGCGGTGCAGCGGAAAGCCCTGCCGCTCGTTCGAGCGCGGGTCGATGATGCCCACCGTGTCGCCATCGGCCACGACCAGCGCCGCCTCGGGCGGATCGTATTCGAACCGCACCCTGCCGGGCCGCTTGAGCAATATCCGCCCCGTGCTGATCGAGCCATCCTCGTTGACCTGCGTGAACTGCCCCTGGGCCGTGCGCAAATCATTGAGATAGGAAGATATTTCGGCGAGCGACAGCTTTTCCGCCACCGCCGGCAGGGCCATCGCCGCCCAGAGGACGGGCACCATCAGGAGACGCAACTGTTTCATGCCTTTCAGATAAGTCACCCCGCGCCGGATTGCACCTGCGCGGGGCGTGAATTTTTCGCGCTCTGGCAGAGACCTGCCTATTGCGGCTCCGGCACCAGCACCTCGCGCTTGCCGACATGGTTGGCGCCGCTCACCACGCCCTCATCCTCCATCTGCTCCACCAGCCGCGCGGCCTTGTTATAGCCGATGGCAAGCTTACGCTGGATATAGGAGGTCGAGCATTTGCGATCCTTGGCGACGATGGCCACCGCCTGGTCATAAAGCGCGTCCTCGCCCTCGGTATTGCCGCCCACAGACAGGCCCAGCTTGGCGTCGATGGCATCGGCCGTGTCCTCGTCGGGGCCTTGCAACACCGTGCCCACATAGGCGGGCGGGCCGTAGGCCTTGAGGTGGCTGACCACCTCTTCCACCTCTTCGTCCGACACGAACGGCGCGTGGCAGCGCGTGATCCGCCCGCCGCCTGCCATGTAGAGCATGTCGCCCATCCCCAGAAGCTGCTCGGCCCCCTGCTCTCCGAGGATGGTGCGGCTGTCGATCTTGGAGGTGACCTGAAACGAAATCCGGGTCGGGAAATTGGCCTTGATCGTGCCGGTGATGACATCGACCGAGGGGCGCTGCGTGGCCATGATGAGGTGAATGCCCGACGCGCGCGCCATCTGCGCCAAACGCTGGATACAGGCCTCGATCTCCTTGCCCGCGACCATCATCAGGTCGGCCATCTCGTCGACGATGACGACGATATAGGGCATTTTCTCGGGTGCGAATTCATCGGTCTCGAATACCGGCTCGCCGGTCTCGTCATCAAACCCGGTCTGCACCGTGCGCGAGAACATCTCGCCCTTGCTCAGCGCCTCCTCGACACGGCCATTATAGCCGTCGATATTGCGCACGCCCATCTTGGACATCTTGCGATAGCGGTCCTCCATCTCTGCCACCACCCATTTGAGCGCCACGACCGCCTTCTTGGGGTCGGTCACAACCGGGCTGAGCAGGTGGGGAATGCCGTCATAGACGCTGAGTTCGAGCATCTTGGGGTCGATCATGATGAGGCGGCATTCGTCGGGGCTGAGCTTGTAGAGCAGGCTCAGGATCATGGTGTTGATCGCCACGGATTTGCCGGAACCGGTGGTCCCGGCAATCAGCAGGTGGGGCATCTTGGCAAGGTTGGCCACCATCGGCTCGCCGCCGATATCCTTGCCCAGCGCCAGCGGCAGCTTCTGGTTGCCATCGCCATAGGCACGCCCCGACAGGATCTCGCGAAAGCTCACCATCTCGCGTTTGTCATTGGGCAGTTCAATGCCGATCACCGAGCGCCCCGGCACGGTGGACACCCGCGCCGACAGCGCCGCCATCGAACGCGCGATATCATCGGCCAGCCCGATGACGCGGGAGGCCTTGAGGCCCGGCGCGGGCTCAAGCTCATACATGGTCACGACGGGGCCGGGGCGCACGCTCACGATCTCGCCCTTGACGCCGTAATCGTCGAGCACGTTTTCCAGCATCCGCGCGTTTTCCTCCAGCGCGTCGTCGCTCAGGTGGTGGCGCTGCACATTCGCCGGATCGGACAAGAGCGACAGCGGCGGCAACTCGTATTCCGTGGCCTCGGGGCCAAAGGGCAGCGCGGGCTGCGCTTCGGCCTGCGCGCGTGCCGAGGGCGCGGCGGGCCGTTTCACGGCGTGCTGCACCACCTTGCGCGGCTCGGGCACGGGGATGCGGGGCCGCTCGGCGATGCGCGGCGCCGGTTCTGCCTCGGACATATCAGGCTCGATCAGCGCGTCCTCCTCCATCGGCGCGGGCGGCACCGACAGGCGCGCGGAGGTGAGCGGCGGCTCGGGCGGCAGCGGCGCGCGCGGCGCGGCGGTAAAGATCAGCGGATCGGGGCCGCGCCCGCGTCCCTTGGTCAGCGGCGCACGTTGCGCCAGTTCCTCGGGGGTCTGGTGCCCGCGCGCGCGGATCACATCCGAGATGCGCGCGCGAATGCGGTCCTCGGGCGGGGCATCCGCCGCGCCCGCATCTGCCCCGGTCTCGATCAGTTCCGGCTCGGGCATCGCCTCGGGCTTGCGCATCAGCGCGGGCATCCGTGCCAGCAAACCGCCGGGTTTCTCGGTTGGCTTTTGGGTGGGCCTGTTGGCGATCGGCTGGGCGCTGCCAAGGCGCGGCTCGGCCCGGTGCGGGCGCGCCGCCTCGGATTCTGGCACGGGCTGCGGGGCCGTGGCCCTGCGTTCGGCGCGCGCCTGCGCCGCCATCGCGCCGCGCGCATGCGCCGCTTGCCCCGCGCGAACCGCGCCCCTCATGCCGCCCGCCAAGGCCGCCCGCAGCCCGGCATAGCACAGGATCACCCCAACAAGGAGGAACCGCCCGATGCGCCGCAGCTCGGCCCGGTCAAAGCCAAGCACGAACGCCCCTGCGCCCAGCACCAGCACCCCCAGCCCCAGCGCCGAAAGCCGCAGGCCCAGCCCCGGACCCACCGGCAAAAGCCCCAGCAAGGTGCCCAGAACCGTATCGCCGAACAGCCCGCCAAGGCCAAAGCTGTGATGCGCGGACCATGCGCCGGAGGGCGCAAGCGTGGCACAGTAAAGCGACAGGATCGCCACCCAGAGCGGCGCGAAGATAAGCCGCCCCGGCGCGCGCTCGCCGCCCATATGCGCCATCAGCCGCACGCCCCAGACCCCCGGCAGGATCGCCAGCGCCCAGGCCCCGAGGCCGATGATCATGTAGAGCGGGGCCGCCACCGAGGCCCCCGCCGCGCCAAGCCAGTTGTGCACCGGCCCGTCGGTCGCGGCCATCCAGCTCGGATCAGAGGGGGCGTAGGACACCACCGTCGCCCCGGCCACCACCGAAAGGCCGATCAGCACCAGCCCGACGAGTTCCTTGCCGCGTCGGCCGAGGGCCTCGGTCATGCTGCTGTCAAGAAGCGGCTCGCGCCCGCGTGTCTGATATGCCATTTGCGTCCCTCGTCTCCGCTCATCCGTATAGACAGTCGCGCAGGCGGGTCAGCCCGTGCGCCATCTCGTCCTCGGGGGCCACCAGGGCCACCCGCACGAATCCCTTTGCCGGGTTCACCCCGTCCACATCCTGCGCCAGATAGGCACCCGGCAGCACCCGCACACCCGTCTCGCGCCAGAGCCGCAGCGCCGCCGCCTCGCCATCCTCGACCGGCAGCCACAGGAAAAACCCGGCCTGTGGCGCGACATATCCCGGCACACCAGCCATGATCTCGTCGGCGCGGGCATATTTGCGCGCGTAAAGCCGCCGGCTTTCGATCACATGCGCCTCGTCCGCCCAGAGCCGTGCCGCGGCGTGCTGCAACGGCGTCGGCAGCGGCGATCCCGCGTAATTGCGCAACTGCCGCATGTGGCGGATACTCTCTGGCCCGGCGGCGACGAATCCCGACCGCAGCCCCGGCACGTTCGAACGCTTCGACAGGCTGTGAAAGGCCACGATGCGCTCGGGGTCTGCGCCCATCTCTGCCGCCACTTCCAGCACGCCCGGCGGCGGGCTGTCGCGGTAGATCTCGGCATAGCATTCATCGGCGAAAATGCGGAAATCGTGCCGCTCGGCCAACGCGATCACCTCTGCCCAATAGGCGCGCGTGGCCACCGCCCCCTGCGGGTTCGAGGGCGAGCAGAGATAGAGCACCGCCACCCGGTCGAGCACTTCGGGCGCAAGCCCCGCCACATCCGGCAGATAGCCGGTGGCCTCGGTGGCGTTGAGGAATACCGGCTCTGCCCCCACGCTGAGCGCGGCCACCATATAGACCTGGTAGAACGGGTTGGGCACCAGCACCAGCGGCTGCTTGCCCCGCTTTGCCTCGGGGCAAAGCGCCATCATCGCGTTGTAAAGCCCCTCGCGCGTGCCATTGAGCGCCATCAGCCGGGTCGCCGGATCGAGCCGGACGCCATAGCGCCGCGCCACCCAATCGCCCGCCGCAGTCAAGAGCGCGGGCGCGCCCTCGTTGACGGGATATTGCCCAAAGCCCTCGGCATGGGCGGCGATCTCGTCCACGATCCAGCCGGGAAAGGCGTGTTTCGGCTCGCCTATGGTCATGTGCACGACCTCGCCGCCCGGTGCGTGCGCGTCGAGAAGCGCCCGCAGACGCGGGAACGCATAGGCCGGTAGGTTCGAAAACCGCTCGGGATACATCGGATTTTGCTCTTTTGCCTCGGATACGGGGTCTCGCTCGCCCCATTATTACTGAATCTACTCCATGCGGCGGCATCAGGTCCAGAAAAACCAATGGCTTGACAGGAGAATTGTGGCATTTCAGCACTGTCACGCGCCGCTTGCGGCGATGGTCACGGCCCGCGCGCGCCCCTATAGTGAGACCCGTTGAGGCATGACAAACCGGGGGGAGATATCCATGAGGCAAGGTTGGTTGCGGGTTGGGGGCGCGATCATGGCGCTTGGCCTTTGTCTGGTGCTGTCGCCCTCGCAGGGCCACGCCGAGCGCGCGCAGGCCTCGGTGCATGTCTTCGGCAACAGCCTCGTGCATCACCTCAGCGACAACCCCGCCACCGCCGTGCCGTGGTGGCTGGCGCGGCTGGCGCGCGCAGGCGGCAAGGAGTTCGCCCTCACCGGCCAATGGGGATTCCTGCGCGATTTCGCCCGCGACGGCATGGCCGACCGCTGGTCCTTTGACGGCGTGCGCCGCCCGCGCGGGGCGGTGGATACGGTGCTGGTGACGCCCGCGAATTTCATCCAGTATCGCGCCCCCGATGCCACGTTCGAGGGCGATAATCCCGAGCGCGCGACGCCGCTTTCCGCCACGCTGGCCACCATCGACGCGGCGCGCACCCGTGCGCCCGATGCGCGCGTGATGATCTACGAGGGCTGGCCCGACATGGGCGGCCATACCCGCCGTTTTCCACCCTCGGGGCGCGCGCTGGCGCGCTGGCACGGCTATGCGCTGTCGGATTATCACGATTGGTTCCGCGCCTATGTGGAGGCGCTGCGCGCGGCACGCCCCGAGGCCGCGATCACCCTCCTGCCGGTCTCCTCGGTGCTCTCGGGGCTGCAAACCGGCCTGCTCGAGGATGTGCCCGTCGAGGCGCTTTATACCGACGACGCGCCGCATGGCACGGCCACGCTTTATTTCCTCGCCGCCCTCGTCACCTATACCGCGCTTTACGACGCCCCCGCGCCCGCCACGTTCGAGATCCCCAAGGATATCCACCCGGCGGTGCGCGACCGCTACGGCCGCATCACCGACGAGATCGCGCAGGCGCTTGGCCTGCGAGACCGCGCCGAGGCCGCCGCGGCAACCGAGACCCCGGCCACGCCCGGCACGCCCCTGCCCGGCACCGGCATTGCCAACCCCAGCCTTGGCATGGGGCTGAGCGGCATCGCCGACTGGTCGAGCCAGCACCCGTTCATCGACGTGATGAAGACCGCCCGCCCCTGGATCGGCCACACATCCGGGGAATGGGGCGCGTTCCCGGCGCAGGCGCTGCGCGAAGGCGGCTACCTGAGCGAGACCGGCTGGCCGCTGGCCCTGCCCGACGGCGCGACATCGCTCGAATCCTTCCTCTTTACCGATCAGCCCGAGGGCGCCACCCACCTGAGCGGCCGCTATCTCTTGCGGTACGAGGGCGAGGGGGTGCTGCGCGTGACAGGGCGCGCCGACAATGTCCGTTACAATTACAAAACCCGCGAAATCCGTTTCGATTATCACCCCGGCGACGGGCCGGTGGTGCTGCGCCTGCTGAAAACCGACCCGAACGATCCCCTGCGCGCCGTCACCATCCTGCGCGAGGATCACATCGCGCTCCACGAGGCGGGCGCGATCTTCAATCCGCTCTGGATCGACAGGATCGCCGATCTGCGCCTTGTGCGCTTCATGGACTGGCAGTTCACCAACGGCTCGGATCAGGTGACATGGGAGGGGCGGCCCACGCCCGGCCATGCCACCTATGTCTGGCGCGGCGCGCCGGTCGAGGTGATGGTGGCGCTGGCCAACCGGATCGGGGCCGATCCCTGGGTCAACATGCCCCACGCCGCCGATGATGCCTATATGCGCGAATTTGCCCGCTACATGCACGATCATCTCGATCCCCGGCTGCGGGTGCATGTGGAATATTCCAACGAGGTGTGGAATTTCATCTTTCCACAGGCGGTCTGGGCGCGCGAGGCCGCCGAGGCGCTCTGGGGGGCGGAGGCGGGCGACGACGCATGGATACAGTTCTACGGGATGCGCGCCGCGCAGATGGCGGCGATCTGGCGCGAGGAATTTGCCGATGCGCCGGGCAGGCTCTCGGTGGTCGCGGGCGCGCATACCGGCTGGCCGGGGCTGGAACAGCCGATGCTCACCGCGCCGCTCGCCGTGGCGGGCGGGCAGATCGACACCGCCCCCGTGGAGGCGTTCGACGCCTACGCCGTCACCGGCTATTTCGGCCACGAATTGGGCAGCGAGGAGATGGAATCCACCGTCGAGGGCTGGATCGCCGCCAGCCGCGCCGTCGCCCGCGCCCGCGCCGCCGAGACCGGGGCCGAACCCGAGGCCTACCTTGCCCGCCACGGTTTCGATCTCGCCTTCGATCTCGCGGCCGAGGCGCTCCGGCGCGGATCGCTCAGGGAGTTGCTGGCCGACAGCCTACCCTATCACGCCGAGGTGGCGGCGCGCCACGGGCTCGATCTGGTGATGTATGAGGGCGGCACCCATGTCGTGGGCCAGGGCACCGTCACCGAGAATGACACGCTCACCGCGTTTTTCACCGCCTTCAACTACTCGCCGCAGATGGGCACGCTCTATCAGGAGCTGCTCGACGGCTGGCAGGGGGCCGGCGGCACGCTCTTCAACGCCTTTGTCGATGTGGCCATCGCCTCGAAATGGGGAAGCTGGGGCGCGCTGCGCCATCTCGACGACGCCACGCCGCGCTGGGACGTGCTGATGCGCGCGAACGCGACGCCGCCGCATTGGGACGATGCGCGCGCGCCCGGCGCGTTCCTGCACGGGGTGTTGCGGCGCGCAGGCGACGGCGCGGCGCGGCTCTCGGGGACATCGGAGGCCGATATCCTCATCGGCGGCGCGGGCGATGACGTGCTCGCGGGGCATGGCGGCAACGACCGCCTGCATGGCGGGGCGGGCGGGGATCGCGCGATTTTGCCGGGCAAGCAGGCGGATTACGAGATCACGCAAGACGATGCGCGGGTGATCCTGCGCGGTCCTGCGGACAGGATCACGCTGGTCTCGATCGAGGCGGTGGAATTCACCGGCGCACCGGGGCGCGCCGTGGCGCTTGCCGAGCTGTTCTAGGCGGCGTCAGACAGATGTTGCGCAAGGATGATCCGGCCCGCCATGCCGTGCAATGCGGTGCGGTAGGCGTCGTGAAGGGCCTGTTACTGCCGTTCGTAGAAACCGCGCATCGACGGGCCGCGGTGCGGCGATCCAACGTGAGTCTGGGTGCGCTTTATCTCGCCAAATCCGAAAAACCTCAGAGGATCGCGCAGGTGGCAGCCAAATCGCCGTGCCGGGGGGCGGCCCGGCGATGCGCGGCGGCGCGTTCCGCGCCTCGATTCCGCGCCGGGAACAAGCCTTGAACGTCCGCTCAAGGCCAGCCCCCCCGTGCAGCATCGGGCACTTTATGAGCGCCCGTCAGCCCAGCGCCCGCCAGCCGATATCGCGGCGGCAAAACCCCTCGGGCCAGTCGATCCGGTCCACCAGCCCATAGGCGCGCGCGGCAGCCTCTTGCAGGGTTGCGCCGCGCGCCGTCGCCGCGAGCACGCGGCCGCCATTGGCGACAAAGCCCCCGTCGCGCCGCGCCGTTCCCGCGTGGAACACCTGGTGAAAGCTGTCCTCGGGGCACGTCTCCAGCCCCGAGATCACGCTGCCCTTGGCATAGTCGCCCGGATAGCCCCGCGCCGCGAGCACCACCGTCATGGCGTGATCCTCGGCCCAGTTCACCGCGCAGCCCGCCAGCCGCCCCTCGGCGGTGGCCTGCATCAGGTCGAGTGCCTGACCGCCAAGCCGCATCATCAGCGTCTGGCATTCGGGATCGCCGAAGCGCACATTGAATTCCACCAGCCGGGGCGCGCCCGCCTCGATCATCAGCCCGACAAAGAGCACGCCCGAAAACGGCGTGCCGCGCCGCACCATCTCTGCCAGAACCGGGCGCACGATCTCGTCCAATGCGCGGGCCGTGACCGCCTCGGTCATCACCGGCGCGGGCGAATAGGCCCCCATGCCGCCCGTGTTGGGGCCGGTATCGCCCTCGCCCGCGCGCTTGTGGTCCTGCGCGGTGCCGATGGGCAGCGCCACCTCGCCATCGCAGAGCACGAAGAACGACGCCTCCTCGCCGGTCAGGAATTCCTCGATCACCACCTCCGCGCCCGCCGCTCCAAAGGCCCCGCCGAACATGTCGTCAAGGGCATCCAGCGCCTGCTGCTCGGTTTCGGCCACGATCACGCCCTTGCCGGCGGCCAGCCCGTCGGCCTTGACCACGATGGGGGCACCCTTGGCGCGCACATGATCGCGCGCGGCCTGCGCCTCGGTGAAATGGCCATAGCTGGCGGTCGGCGCGCCCGCCGCGTCGCAGATCGCCTTGGTAAAGCTCTTGGAGGCCTCCAGCCGCGCCGCCGCCTGGCTTGGCCCGAAGACCGCGATGCCCGCCTCACGCAGCCGGTCGGCCACGCCCGTGGCAAGCGGCGCCTCGGGGCCGATGATGACGAAATCAATCGCCTCGGCCTCGCAAAACCCCGCCACCGCGCCGCCGTCGAGAATGTCGAGCGTGGCGCAATCGGCGATCTGCGCGATCCCGGCATTGCCGGGTGCCACGATCAGCCGGTCGCATTTGGGGTTTTGCAGCACCGCCCAGGCAAGGCTGTGCTCGCGCCCGCCGCCGCCCAGAATGAGGATATTCATGGCCCGCACCTCCTTGGCCTCGCGTGGCCTGCGTTCTAGGGTGGCGGGCAGGCGGACACAAGTCACGGAACAGGGCGATGGCCATATCCGATCTCATCGACGATGACGGGCCGGGCGGGAACGCGCCGGAATTCTCGGTCTCGGAAATCTCGGGCGCGGTCAAGCGGGTGATCGAGGGCGAGTTCTCCCATGTCCGGGTGCGCGGCGAGCTGGGGCGCATCTCGCGGCCGCGCTCGGGGCATATCTATCTCGATCTCAAGGATGACCGCTCGGTTCTGGCGGGCGTGATCTGGAAAGGCGTGGCGACGCGGCTCAGGGTGCAGCCCGAAGAGGGGATGGAGGTGGTCGCCACCGGGCGGATCACCACCTTCGGCGGTCAATCGCGCTATCAGATGGTGATCGAGGATCTCGTGCCGGCGGGGGCGGGCGCGCTCATGGCGATGCTGGAGCGGCGCAAGGCGGCGCTGGCCGCCGAGGGGCTGTTCGATCCCGCGCGCAAGCGGGCGATCCCCTATCTGCCGGATGTGATCGGCGTGGTCACCTCGCCCTCGGGGGCGGTGATCCGCGACATCCTGCACCGGCTGCGCGAGCGGTTTCCGCGCAAGGTGCTGATCTGGCCCGTTGCCGTGCAGGGCGAGCGCTGCGCGCCGGAGGTCGCGCGCGCGATCCGGGGCTTCAACGCGCTGACGCCCGGCGGGGCGCTGCCACGGCCTGATCTGCTGATCGTGGCGCGCGGCGGCGGCTCGGTCGAGGATCTATGGGGCTTCAACGAGGAAATCGTGGTGCGCGCGGCGGCCGAGAGCGCGATCCCGCTCATCTCAGCCGTGGGCCACGAGACCGACACCACGCTGATCGATTACGCCTCCGACAAGCGCGCGCCGACGCCCACGGCGGCGGCGGAACTGGCGGTGCCGGTGCGCCGCGACCTCGTGGCCTGGCTCGAGGGGCAGGGCGCGCGGCTCGCCCATGCGCAGGGCCAGGCGGTGGGGCTGCGCGAGCAGCGGTTGCGCGATCTGGCGCGCGCGCTGCCGCGTCCCGAGACGCTGATCGAGGGGGCGCGCCAGCGGCTCGACACCTGGGGAGAGCGGCTGCCCGCCGCGCTCATCCGCTCGGTGCAGATGCGCCGCGTGGCGCTCTCGGATGCGTCAGGGGCGCTGCGCCCGTCGCTCCTGCACCGCGCGACAGAGGCAGAGCGGCGGCGGCTGGCGGCGACCGTGGCGCGGCTCAATACCGGCGCGCTGGCGCGTGATATCGGGCAGCGGCGGCGCGATCTGACCCGGCTGGGTGCGCGGCTTGGGGACGCGGGCGCGCGGCAGATGCGCGGCTTGCACGACCGGCTCGACGCGCTGGAGCGGCTGCGCGAGACGCTGGGCTATCGCGCGACGCTGGCGCGCGGCTATGCGGTGGTGCGCGGCGATGGCGGTCTGGTGACGACGCGGGCGGCGGCGGCGGCGGCCTCGGCGCTGGAGATCGAATTTGCCGATGGCACGCTCGCGGTCGGTGCCCCCGCCCCCCGCAAGACGCCCCGGCCCAAGGGGCCGCCCGACGAGCAGGGCAGCTTGTTCTAGGGGGGCGAGGATGGTCGGTTGAGGGGGGCCTTTGGGATTGGCATTGAGGAGACGGTCGCGGTTTCAGAAATGAGCCGCGCGGTCGCTAGGCCGGGGACGAGGGTTGAAACTCAATCAGGCTATTGATCTATGATGCATGATCTAATTCACTTCCTCCATTGTGGCAGGAGGAATGAAGAATGTCTTCTGGATTTTGGCTTTCGGACCGGGCTTGGGCAGCGATTGAGCCGCTGTTGCCGACGAACCAGCCGGAAGCGCGCAGGGTGGACGACCGCAGCGTCATCAGCGTCACCATCCATGTTCTGCGCATCGGGTGTCGCTGGCAAGATTGTCCGCCTGCCGATGGCCCCCGACGACGATCTACAACCGGTTCAACCGGTAGAGCCATCGCGGCCTCTGGGGGCGCATCTTCGCCACCCTTGCGGCAATCATCCTCTGGTGG
Organism: Roseovarius sp. MBR-78; assembly: GCF_040547535.1. Classification (NCBI taxonomy): domain Bacteria; kingdom Pseudomonadati; phylum Pseudomonadota; class Alphaproteobacteria; order Rhodobacterales; family Roseobacteraceae; genus Roseovarius; species Roseovarius sp. MBR-78. The sequence continues at coordinate 12,860 of NZ_JBEPPX010000002.1, read as the reverse complement.
ACTCGATTGAGTCTGGCCCCTAACGCTCCCCGTGCAGCACCAGGCACGTTAACCACGATGGCCCGCGCCAGGCCAAACCACGCCGCCTCCCTCCCGGAACGCCTCCCCCGACCGGCCTTGACGGCCCGCCCATGTGGCATCACGACTGCGGCCCATGTATGCCATCTCGCTCACCTCGATCCCGCCGCGCTACGCCACGCTTGGGCCGGTGCTGGCAAGCCTGCTCGCCCAGCGCCCGGCGCCTGCGCGCGTGATCCTCGCCCTGCCCGATACGCCCGCGCGCTTTGCCCCCGCGCCACCGCCCGCGCTGCCCGAGGGGGTCACGCTTTTGCGCGTGCCGGGCGATGACGGCCCCGCCACCAAGGTGCTGCCCGCCGCCCGCGCGCTGGCGGGCCAAACCTGTCGGCTGATCTATTGCGATGACGACTGGATCCTGCCCCAGGGCTGGGCCGCCCGGCTGCTTGCCGCCGCAGGTGACGGCTACGCCGCCGCCGCCGCAGGCTTTGCCCTCGACCGTCTCAAGCGCCAGAGCCACCGCCCCGCCGATCCACGCTTTACCGATATCGCCGAGGGCCATGCCGGCGTCTGCATCCGTCCCGACTGGCTCGCCGGGACCGACTGCACCCCGCCCGCCGCCGCCTGGCCGGTGGATGATATCTGGCTCTCGGCTCAGCTTGCGCGGCAGGGAATCGGCATCCGCCTTGCCCGCGATGCGCGGGCCGGGATGCGGCTTGCCACCGACGACGCCCACGCCCTGCAACATGCCCGCATCGGCGGGCGCACGCGCCACGAGGCCAACCTTGCCTGCCTGGCAGAGGTTACCGCCCGCTACGGGATCTGGCCGCCGCTTTCCAGCACCGCCCGCGCCGCGCGCCCCTCCAGCGCGCCATAGCCCGCCGCCACCGCGCGCATCGCCGCCAGCGGCCCCGCGCGCGCGGCGAAATCGGCCTCCGACATGGCCGCCACGGCACGCTTTACATCCTCCAGCCCCTCGCAGATCACCATCGCCCGCGCATCGAAAAACCGCTCGATATCCGGCGCGCCCCAATAGATCGGCACCGTCCCGCAGAGCAGCGCATCCACGAGCTTCTCGCTGAAATAGCACGGCTCGCGCACATTCTCGATCACCACCGAATAGCGGTAGGGAGCAAGGCCCTCGGCCTTGTCGGCAAAGGGGCGATAGCCCATCCCCATCACCTCGATATCGGCACCCGAGGCGCGCGCCCACTCCACCACGCTGTGCCGCAGCCGGTGCCCCGGCTGCGACCGCTTGGCCGAGGCGATGAGCGAACACATCGCGCGCTTGTCGCAACGCACCTCGCGCCAATGCGGCACCCAGGTGCCGCCCATCGGAAACTCCACCGCGTTCGGGATCGCCGCACACAGCGCCGGATCGCCGCTCAGAACCCGGAAAAACCGCCGATACGCGCCCCATTCCAGCAGCCGCATGTGATGGCCGTGAATGGCGCGCGGCTCGCGAAAGAGGAGCGAGACCCGCGCCCGCGTGCCGAAACCGGGGCGCAGGTAGAGCGTGTCGCGCGGGGGCACGATCAGGTGATCGTCGCGGCCCAGATCGCCCAGCACAGCCCCCTCGATGCCCTCGGGCACACCAAGCGGCCACTCGAGCGACGCCAGCGCCACGCGCGCGGGCCGCAAGCCCAGCGCCCGCCCATATGGCAGGATCGCAACCTTGGGGGATGTCACGCGCGCGCCGTCCTTTTGCCGGGATCACCGCCCGCGTGATAGGCGCAAACCGCCGCCAAGGGCAATCAGTGAACGGCGACCGGCTCCATGTCGTTCTGCCGCGCGAGGAAAAACGCCATCCGCCGATCGGCGACCAGCGCCAGCCGCTCGCCCTCGGTGCTGTGCACGGCATAGAGCGTCTCGCGCCCGCCAAGCTGCGCGCGCATCTCCTGCGGCAGTTCCTCGGCCTTTACCGTGCGCACATAGACGATGGGCCGCCCCGCGCCCGTCTCGATGCTGCTGTCGATGTCATACTTGGTATCCATCTGCCTACCCTCTCCTGATTGCGACCCGCTGCACCACCGGCTCCGGCTCGATGCGGCGCAGATCGACATGCAACAGACCGTTTTCCATGACCGCCTCGCCCACCTCGACCCCGTCGGCCAGCACGAAAGAGCGCTGGAACTGCCGCGCCGCGATGCCGCGATGCAGGAACACGCGCCCGCCCGCATCCTCGGATTGCCGCCCGCGAATGACCAGTTGCCGGTCCTCCACGGTGACCGACAGATCATCGTCGGCGAAACCCGCCACCGCCAGCGTGATGCGATAGGAATTCTGCGAGGTCTGCTCGATATTGAAGGGCGGGTAACCTTCGTTGCCGGATTTGGCGCTGCGCTCCAGCAGCCGCTCGAGCTGCTCGAACCCCAGAAGATAGGGATGCGTCCCCAGTGTAAGCTTTGTCATCGACACGTCCTTGGCTAAGCGACCGTCCATCATCGGGGCCCCTCGACGGCGACCCCGAGACCGAAATATGGGGGCCGCCCGCGCCGCGTGCAAGACCTTTGCCAAACGCGTCGGATCGGCTATTCTAGCGGCCTGTCAGCCGGAGAGGACCCGCTTGCCATGAATGCCTATAGCGACCTTTCGATGAAAACCGAGGAGGTTTTGCGCGTCGAGTTGGAAGAATTCCGCCGCGAACATGCCGATCTCGACGCGGCGATCCGCGCGCTTCAGGAACGCTCCACCGCCGATCAGCTTACTCTGCAACGCCTCAAGAAGAAAAAACTCTGGCTGCGCGACATGATCGCCCGCATCGAGGACCGGCTTTATCCCGATATCATTGCGTAACCCCCCGTCATGGGTATAGTGCGCGCTCCAAATCAGGGGGCGCGGATATGACAGGCGTGAAAGTGGGCATCATCATGGGAAGCCAGTCGGACTGGCCCACCATGCGCGAGGCAGCAGTGGTGCTCGACGAATTGGGCGTGGGACATGAGACGCGCATCGTCTCGGCCCACCGCACGCCGGACCGGCTCTGGGATTATGGGCGCACAGCGGTCGCGCGGGGCCTTCAGGTGATCATCGCGGGCGCGGGCGGGGCGGCGCATCTGCCCGGCATGATGGCGTCGAAAACCCGCGTGCCGGTGATCGGCGTGCCGGTGCAGACCCGCGCGCTTTCGGGCGTCGACAGCCTTTATTCCATCGTGCAGATGCCAAAAGGCTTTCCGGTGGCCACGATGGCCATCGGGGCGGCGGGTGCGGCCAATGCCGGGCTGATGGCCGCCGCGATCCTCGCCAATGGCGATCCGGCGCTTGCGCAGCGGCTCGATGACTGGCGCGCGGCGCTCTCGGCCTCGATCCCCGAGGAGCCGCGCGATGACTGAGCCCCTGTCTCCCGGTGCTACCATCGGCATTCTCGGCGGCGGGCAGCTTGGCCGCATGCTCTCGGTCGCGGCAGCACGGCTTGGCTTCAAGACCTGCATCTTCGAGCCGGGGGCCGATTGCCCGGCAAGCCATGTCGCCAATTACCATGTCAAGGCCGGGTATGACGACGCCGCCGCGCTCACCCGCTTTGCCGAAAGCGTTGATGTCATCACCTACGAATTCGAGAACATTCCCGCCGAGGCGCTCGACCTGCTGGAGGCCCTGACCCCCGTGCGCCCGAACCGCCGCGCGCTCAAGGCCAGTCAGGACCGGCTGGTGGAAAAGGCGTTCCTCAGCGATCTGGGCCTTGCCACCGCCCCCTTCGCCGCCGTCGATGATCCCGAAGACCTGGTCGAGGCGCTGGCCGGGATCGGCATGCCGGGTATCCTCAAGACCCGCCGTTTCGGCTATGACGGCAAGGGGCAGGCGCGTATCCATACGTATGAGGATGCCGAGGCCGCGTTTGACGCGATGGCCGGCCAACCGGCGCTTTACGAGGGGTTCGTGGATTTCTCGCACGAGGTCTCGGTGATCGCCGCACGCGGGCTGTCGGGCGAGGTGGCGTGCTTTGATCCGGGCGAGAACGTCCACGAGGGCGGCATCCTGCGCACCACCACCGTGCCCGCGCGGCTCTCGGCGGCGCAGCGCGCCGACGCGGTGCTGCTGGCGGGCAAGATCCTCAACGCGCTCAACTATGTGGGCGTGATGGGGGTGGAGCTTTTCGTGACGCCCGGCGGCCTCATCGTCAACGAGATCGCCCCGCGCGTCCACAATTCCGGCCACTGGACGCAGGCGGGCTGTGCCATCGACCAGTTCGAGCAGCATATCCGCGCCGTCACCGGCCTGCCGCTTGGCGATGGCGGGCGGCACGCGAACGTCATCATGGAAAACCTCATCGGCCCCGATATGGACCGCCTGCCCGAGCTTTTGCGCGATCCGCGCGCGGGCCTGCACCTCTACGGCAAGGCCGAGGTCAAACCGGGCCGCAAGATGGGCCATGTCAACCGCGTGACCGGCGCGGCGGGATAGAGGCGCAGCCCGCGCCCTACCGCCAGAGCCAGGCGTGGCCTGCAAGCGCGCCTTGCGCCTTGGCCAGAAGCCGGTTGGCCGCGCCCGCGCGCAGGCCCTTGCCCGTGGCCAGCCTGCTGGCCGCCACCTCGACCGGGCAGGGCAGGCCCGAGACCGGATCGCGGTAGCGCGGATAGTCGATCAGCGTGGCATGGACCAGACCGGCAAGCGTCGGGCGCGCGCTGCGGCGGGCGGGGATGTCGCCCAGATCGCGGGTAAGGCCCCAGCCTGCATAGAACGGCGCGCCGGTGGTGGTCACGCGCAGCCCGCGCAACAACGCCTCGAAGCCCATGAGCGATGTCATCGTCCAGACCTCGTTGACTTCACGCAGCAGCGTGGCGGGATCGGTGCCGCGCAGCACCAGATCGGCGAGGCCCTGAAGCGCCTCGGGGTCGACAGCGCCGGGGCGCAGCCCGGCCTCGACATCGGGGTGGGGCTTGTAGAGGATCACGGCACCGGGATTTTCGGCGCGTGCGCGGTGCAGCAGCGCGAGATTACTGGCGATCTCGCCCGCGCCGAGGCGGATAGAGGCGTCATCCTCGACCTGTCCGGGCACGAGAATGCGATGGCCCTCGGGCAGGTCGGGGGCAGGTTGGCCGAGATTGTATTTGCTCAGCCCGTCGCGGATCAGCGTGGCGATGAGCGCGCGGGCGCGCCGCTCCTGCTCGGGGCGCAGTGTGGCGCGCGCGGCGATCAGCCGCTCCAGCCTGCTTTCGCGGCTGGGATCGTAATAGATGCCAAGATCGTCGAGCACCAGCGACAGCGGGGCCACCAGATCGGCCCCGAGGCCCCGCGAGCGCAGAAAGCCATCCTCGACGCGGGCGGCCCCCTCGGGTGCTGCCGCCGCCGAGGCCCAGATCATCGCGGGGCGGTCCTCGCGTGCGCGATTGAAGATCACCCGCCGATATGTGCCGAAAAAGCCCTGCACCGGCGCGCGTTTCCACAGCCGCATCCCATGCGCGCTCCAGCCCCGGTGATCCTCGCGCCAGGCGCGGGTTTCGGCCTCGAACTGCGCCAGCGCGTCCTCAAGATCGCAGAGCCGGTCGCGGCAGGGATCATACCAGGTGGGATAAAGGATCATCGCGGCGGCAAAAAGTTGCGCGCGGGTGAGCACGCGCCCGCGCCGGGCAAAGGTCTCGGCGTGGCGATCCTCCGTCAGGCCCCAGCCGGCATAGAAGGGCCGCCCGAAGACCTGCGGACGATGGCCTGCAAGCACCGCCTCGAACCCCATTTGCGAGCTGACGGTATAGACCGCGATTGCCCCCTCCAGCAGGTGCCACGGGCTGAGCGGGGCGGCGGTGAGCGTGACGCGCCCGCCCGCGTCCCTAGCGCTAAAATGGCCCGCGCGGTGGCCCTGCGCGGTCTCGGGATGGGTCTTTATCAGGATCCGCGCGTGGGGGTGCTCTGCCTGAGCCGAGGCCAGCATGTCGCGGAACGTGGCGGCATCCGCGCCGCCATGCCGGATCGAGGCATCGCCGCGCGTCTGGTCGATCACCAGCACATAGCCCGGATCAGGGCAGGGCAGGGCGGGATCGGTGCCGGAATACTTGCTCAGGTGCCCCGCGCGCAGCCGCGCAATGGCGTCGCGTGCACGGTCCAGAAGCGGTGTGTCGTCGAGCGGGTGGCGCGCGAGCAGGTCTTCGAGATCGGACGGTTGGGAGGCGTCGAAATGCACGCCCTGCCGGTCGATCAGCAGGCCAAGCGGCGGCGCGCCGCTGCGCCCCGGCAGCACCGAGCGCAGGAATGCATCCTCGATCCGCAGGAGCCGCGCGCCGGTGCGTTTGGCAACCGCCTCGCCGCGCGCGGCATAGGGCGAGCGGCCCCAGACGGCGATACTGTCCCCGGCACCGGGCCAGCCAAGGCGCAGCGGATAGCCCGCAAGGTGCAGGATGCGCCGCAGGCGGCCCTGCCACAGAAAGCCGCCATTGACATGGAAAACCCGCCGGGGGCTTGCGTCCCCGGCGGGCCTGTCACCGTGGTCTGGCGTCATACGTCGCCTGAAAGCGTGCTCGATGCCGTCGAGACCGACCCAAGCACACCGAGCGTGCCGGTCAGCGCCGAGATCACCTTGGACCATTGCGCGAACGGGGCCTCGGTCACGTAGATCGTGTCATCGTCACGGATCGCGAAATCGCGCGCCATGAACATGCCATTGGGCTTGGTGAGGTCGAGCACGTAGACAAGGCGTTGCGCGCCCACCAGATCGTTGCGGCCCAGAACCTGATTGGCGATATCGGCAGGCTCGTTGCGCAGCACGAAGACGCCCGTAGGATCGGAGGAGGCGACGCTCAGCCCGCCCACCTGCGCGATGCCTTCGAGCGCGCTGAGCGTCTGGGTCATGAAGGTCACGCGCGCCTGCGTGCCGGTCGCGCCGAGCGCGGTGTAGGAGCGGGTATCGGATTCGACAAGGATACGGTCGCCGCCGCGCAGCGGGATGTCGAATTGTGGGTATTTGAACAGGTCCTGGAACCAGACCTTGGCGCGCTTGTCGCCACGAATGACGGTGATCTGCGCCACTTCCGGCTCGATCGCGATACCGCCCGCCGCCGTGATCATCGCCGAGAGCCGCCGCGTTGGGGCCTCGATCGGGTAGACGCCCTGGCCGGTGACCGCGCCGCTGACCGACACGGTCGAGCCGTTGCCCGCGACCCGGCGCACCTCGACCTGCGGATCGGGGGTTTGTTGGTCGAGCCGTTCGGTGATGACCCGGCGCACGCCCTCGGGCGTGTTTCCCGCCGCCTTGATCCGGCCCGCATAGGGCACGAAGATAAAGCCAGAGCCATCAACCTGCACCTCTTCGAGGATGGTCTGGTTCGCGGTCGCCCCGGTCAGAAGCCCGTCATCGACGTTTTCCCAGATGGTCAGGCCCAGCGTGTCGCCGGGGCTGATCGTGTCAGAGCCAAGCAGGCCCGCGTTGAGGAAATCATCGGTAAAGCCGAGCGCTGGCTGCACTGCCGTGGCGCGCGTGACGCGGTCATTGACGGTGACGACAAAGGCATCGCCCTGCCGCTGCACCGATCCGGCATAGAGTTGGCGCTTGTTGGGGCCCATGCGCGGCAGGCCGCACCCAGCCACAAGGCTGGCCACCAGCAACAGCGCGACGGGGCGCACCCATCGGGAGTGTCGGGGTATCACTGCTCGGTCTCCTCGACCTGTTCTTGTTCTGCCTCGGGTCTTTTTGCGGTCACGCTACCGCAACAGGGCGGAAAAATCCAGCCTTTCCTGTGGCCTGCCTCAGGGAACGATGCGCAACTGTTGCCGTGGGGCCGCGGTGCCCCGGCTCAGCGCGTCATAGGGATCGTGGGGTGACAGCATCATGTCGACGACATGGCGCAGCACCTGCCGCCGCCCGCGCGCCGAATAGAACCCGCCGGGAAGCTGGCTGGTTTCCAGCAGGTAGCGGCGGTAATCGGCATAGGCGCGGCGATCCGGGCGCTGCGCATGGGCGAAAAAGTCGCGCAGCGGCGCGGTCGAGACGAATTCGGGCTTGGCATAGACCGCCGCGCCGAAGGTGCGCAGCGGGATGCCGCGCCACAATACCTGTTGCCCTGCGGTGGAATTGACGGTGACGGCGCTGCGCGCCTCGTCGAGAAGCGGCGCAAGCTTGCCGCCGCGCAACATATGCACGCGACCGCGCAAGCCATGTGCCGCGATGAGGCGGCGCAGGGTGGCACGCAGCGGCGCGCGCCCGTCCTCGAGCGGGTGCGCCTTGACCACGAGGTGATGATGAGGCGGCGCGCCCTCGGCAAAGCCACGGATGAGCACTTCGAGGAATTCGGTCATCGAGGTGAACGGCGAATGTGCCTGGAACGAGGCGTCATGCTCAAGCTGCAACAGCGCGACATGATAGGGAAAGCCCCCCGTTCGGATACGCCAGGTCGCCAGTCGCCGCTCCAGCGCCGTCGCCGGCATGAACAGCAGGCGTTTGAGGTAGAGCGCGAATTCCTGCCCGACGCCGAGGGCGCGATGCGGGCGAAAGCGGCGATAGCCACGGTTCAGCAACAGCACGCAGCCGTGATAAAGCGCGCCGTAGAAGATGTGCTGGCGCATGTCGCCCCAGCTTGCCGGTGGCATGGCGGCATCCATGTCAGAGGCGGCGAGCGCGGCGCGCATCTCGTCGATGCCGAGGTCTATCAGTCGCGAATGCCCGTTGGCCCCGTCGCGCTCGTAGGTGATCCAGTAGGGGCGCATGTAGCCCTCCTCGAACACATGCACCGTAAGGCCGCGCGCGCGCGCGATGGCCACCGCCTCGGCATGGATCGGGCGGGTATCGCCGTAAAGCACCAGATCGGTCACGCCATGCGCCTCGATGAGGCGGCCAAAGGTCTCGGGCCAGGCCTCGGGCGCGCCTGGATAGGCGATATAGCGCGCGGCATCGGGCCAAAAGACGCGATCGCCCGCGTTGAAGCCCACGCGCCGCACCTCGGCCCCTGACCGGCGCAGCATCTGCCCCAGCCGGTAGAAAAACGGCCCGTGCGGCCCCTGCAACAGCAGGAAAGAGCGGCCCTCTCCGGTCAGCCCCGGCATGTTTGCGTGTCCCTGTTCACCATCGTTGTCGGACCCGCCTAGCGGAAAATTCCGGCGAAATTAAGCCATTTGCCGCGCCTTGTCTTGTCTTGGGGCGGCGGCGGCGCTAGGCCGTTGGATCAGGCTGGATAAGCTAGGCGAGCGACAGGGGGCGGCGCATGTTCACGGGGATCATCACCGATATCGGCCACATCCGCGCGGTCGAGCAGCGCGGCGACATGCGCGCGCGCATCGGCACCGGCTATGACACCGGCACCATCGCGATGGGGGCGTCGATCGCCTGCGACGGGGTATGCCTGACGGTGGTGGCGCTTGGGCCCGACTGGTTCGACGTGGATATCTCGGCCGAGACGCTGTCCAAGACCAATCTGGGCACCTGGGCCAGGGGGCGGCGCGTCAACCTGGAGCGGTCGCTGAGGGTGGGTGACGAATTGGGCGGGCACATCGTGTCGGGCCATGTCGACGGGCTGGCCGAGGTGGTGGCGATGGCCCCCGAAGGCGACAGCACCCGCTTCACGCTGCGCGCGCCCGAGGGGCTTGCGCGGTTCATCGCGCCCAAGGGGTCGGTCGCGCTCAACGGCACCTCACTGACCGTGAACGAGGTGGCGGGGGCTTCGTTCGGGATCAACCTCATCCCCCACACCATGCAGGCGACGGCATGGGGCGAGGTTGCGGTGGGCGACCGGATCAACCTCGAGATCGACACGCTGGCACGCTATGTCGCGCGGCTCGCCGAGGCGGGGTGAGGGGCGGCGGGGTTTGGCCTGAAGGAGACGTTGATGGTTTGGAATGAGCCGCGCGGTCGCTGGGCCGGGGACTAGCGATGCACCGGCAGAAACTGCCACTTTATGCAAGCCAAGCCTGTGTGACACCGATAGGTTACGCGCGCTCTCAAAATCGCTAGGCCGCGGGACGGCGTCATGCCGGAGGCATGCCTTTGGCATGACGATCGCGCGGCGCCCTTCGGGCTTGATTCCGCGCGGGGGACAGGGGGCGAACGGCGGCTCCAAGCCAGAACCGCCCCCCCCCTCAGGCATCCTCTGCGGGCACCGCCGCGCGGTAGAGGTGCCAGGTGGCGTGGCCCAGCACCGGCAACACGATCACCAGCCCCAGAAATAGCGGCAGCGTGCCCAGGACCATCGCCACCGCCACGATCAGGCCCCATGTCGCCGCCACGCGCGGGTTTTCGCGCACCACCCTGAGCGAGGTGAGCATCGCCACCGGCAGGCTGGCGCGGCGGTCGATCAGCATCGGAAAGGCGGTCAGGCTGAACGCCAGCGCGATCGCGGCAAAGATCGCGCCCACGGCCATGCCCAGCACGGCCATCGCCCAGCCCGGACCGGTGGTCAGCACATCGCCGATGAAGCCTGTCACCGAGGTGGGCGGCTCGGGGCCGAGGGTGGCGTTGTAGATCACGCTGGCGGCGAACATCCACGCCAGAAACAGCCCCATCAGCACCCCGCCCAGCACGATCACCGGCACGATCACCGGCGCGCGGATGACGGAAAACGCTGCGCCCCAGCCCGCATGGCCGGTGGCCTCGCGCTGGCGGCTCATCTCGTAAAGCCCTGTGGCCACCACCGGCCCAAGCAGCGTGAACCCGGCGGCGAGGGGGAACAGCATCGGCAGGCGCGCCATGTGAAAGGCGGTGAGCGCGAGCACCATGCCTATGATCGGGTAGATCAGGATCAGGAAGATCACGTCGCTGCGCAGCGCGCCGAAATCCTCGATGCCACGGCGTAAGGCCATGCGCAGATCGTCATTGCCGAGGCGGCGCACCGCGGGTGGCGTGTCGGTATGGCCGCGCAGGGCGTCCGTCGCCCCGGCGGCGCCGCGTCCTGCGCCAAAGGTGGCCTCTGCGGCCCAGCTCAGCGGGTTTCCGATGGTTCGGGTCATGGGTGTCCTCCCGGTCTGCTGCGATGCCGTGGATGCGGCATTCTGCCACATTAGCATAGCACGCCTGGCGGTTTTGGCATATTCACGATCCGGCGACGCGGGGCAGGCAGGGGAGCGGTCTGCGGTTTCCGGGGCTTTGGCCTTGCGGCGGCGCGCTGCGCGCGGCATGGATCGGCGCGTGGGGCGGCGATGGAGGCAATGATGCATTTTCCTGCGGTGACGGCGCGGCTTGCGGGTCTTGGCGGTGCCAAATGGCAGGTGCACGAGCGCGCCACCGAGCGGCTGCGCGCGGGCGATGACATCATCCGCCTGACCATCGGCGAGCCCGATACGCCCGCGCCTGAGACGCTGATCGCCGATGCGGCGGCGGCGCTGCGCGCGGGGCGCACGACCTATTCCAACGGCCGCGGCGAGGCAGGGCTGCGCGTGGCGCTGGCCGAACAGTATAGTGCGCGGCGGGGGCGGCCGTTCACGCCTGCGCAGGTGATCTGCCTGCCCGGCACGCAGACCGCGCTCTATGCCGTGATGGCGGCGCTGGTGGAGGCAGGCGACGAGGTCCTGGTAGGCGATCCGATGTATGCGACCTATGAGGGGGTGATCCGCGCGACCGGCGCGGCGATGGTGCCGGTGCCGCTGCGCCCCGAGCGCGGATTTCGCATGGATGCGCGCGATCTGGCGGCGCGGATCACGCCGCACAGCCGCGCCATCCTGCTCAACACCCCGCACAACCCCACCGGCGCGCTGCTGAGCGCGGCCGATATCGCCGAGATCGGTGCGGTGGCGCGGGCGCATGACCTGTGGATCGTGGTGGACGAGGTTTACGAGGAATTGGTCTTCGAGGGGGCGGCCTTTGCCTCACCGCTGGCCGATCCGGCGCTGGCGGAACGGGTGATCGCGGTGTCGTCGATCTCCAAGAGCTTTGCCGCACCGGGCTTTCGCAGCGGCTGGTGCATCGGGCCGCAGCCCTTCATCGAGGCGCTGTTGCCGCTGGCGGAGGTGATGCTCTTTGGCAACCAGCCGTTCATCGCGGACGCGACCGAGGCGGCGATCCGGCGCGGATCAGAGGTGGCGGCGGGGATGCGCGCGCGCTTTGCCGCGCGGGCGGCGCGGCTGGCGCAGGTGCTCGAGGCGGGCGGCGGGTTGCGCGTGCATCGCCCGCAGGCGGGCATGTTCGCGATGGTCGATGTGTCCGCGACCGGCATGGATGGCGAGACCTATGCCCATGATCTTCTGAGGCGTTGCGGCGTCGCGGTCATGCCCGGCGCGGCCTTTGGCGAGACGCTGCGCGGCTGGGTGCGCGTGGCGCTGACGGTGGATGACGCCGCCTTTGATGTGGCGATGGCGCGGATCGTCGGGTGATCCCGCTCGACTGTGCTTTTGATGCCACGGCCGAGCGTTTATAAGCCGCCTCACGGGGAGTTGCTTTGCTCAAGAGGACACTATTTCTCACCCTCGCGTGAGCCGGTGCACCGATCCTGCGCGCCGGTCTTCACACACTCACCGAGGACAGAACACATGAAAAAACAACTTCTTGGAACAAGTGCGATCGCCCTTGGCATCGCCATGGCCGCACCGGCATCGGCCCAGGAATGGAACATGAAATGGGGCGGTTTCGCACGGACCCATGTCGGCATCGTCGACCTTGACGCCGATGTGACCAAAGCAACCCCGGCGGGCTCCGATTTCGAAGGTGTGAACACCTTCACCAACTCGGAAATCATCTTCTCGCCCTCCGTCACGCTCGATAACGGCATGACCTTTGGTTTCTCGGTTCAGTTCGAAGCGCTGAACAGCGCCAGCGGCACCCCGGCCAACATCGACGAAAACTACGTCACGATCAAAAGTGATACGCTCGGCCAGATCATCCTCGGCAACGAGAACTCGGCTGGCTACAAGTCGATGGTTGCGGCGCCGCAGGTTGGCTCCATGCCGATCAACTCGCGTTCGATCTCGGCCTTTATCCCGATCACCGGTTCGGGCGG